>JBOFTL010000764.1:0-1780 GCA_051652045.1 Microcoleus sp.
TGTCTGTCAGCCGTAAAGGGTGAAAACATCACAAAATCAAAAATAGATAAATCTTGTAAGTTATTTTGCTCGATTAAAGTTGCGCCGATTTGCCACATTCTTTCGCTGTCGGCTGCGAGAGTATCCCACTGGCAAATTCCTTGATTGATTTTTACCAAAGCTGCCATTGCATTGATGTTATTGGCATCGAGTAGCAAAATTTTTCGATAGTTGGCAGCGGCTTCGCTGTGTTCGTCGCAGCGGTATTGAACGTTAGCTAAGTTACCGCGATAAGTAATAGAATCCGGTTGCAATTCTACAGCTTTTTGATGGCAAGCTTTGGCTTCGAGGAGTTTTTCTTTTTGGGTGAGCAAGACTCCCAAACTGTTAAGGGCGATCGCATAATTGGGATTGCAAGTAACAGCTTGTTGGTAAGCCTCGATCGCCCCGTCAATTTCTCCTAAATTTTCCCAACATACTCCTAGATTGTACCATGCTTGAGAGTAACGCTGTTCGCGATTTAAAGCTTGGCGGTAAAGTTCGATCGCCCCTTGCCATTCCTGTTTGACTAACTTAGCATTTCCCAGTTGGAAATATGCGGGTGCGTAATCGGGTTGTTGGGAGATTATTTGTAAGTATTCTTTTTCTGCACTTTCCCAGTCACCTTGTTTTTGGAGGGTTAGGGCGCGATCGTACATGATTTCTGCGGAATTGTTTTGAGACATTTGTTGGCTTGTGTAATTTTTAACAAAATTTATTATATAGTAGTTCATTAGGCGATCTCACTTTTGACTCAGTTGCTAAAATGCGATCGCTCCTGTAAAAACAATAAAGACAGAGTTAACCTTTTTAGATAAAATAGTTTCAGATAAGCTAGTAACAAAGTTTTAAATAGCTATGACAGACGATGTGATATGGGTTGTAACGGATAGTGTTCCTTCGATCGCCGTTACGTCTGGCAGCAGGGATGGGCATCGGAGCAACCCATTTGATGACGAAGAGAAACAGACTGAGAATTCTAGCAGACAGGCTGTTCCTGTGAAAGTGGAGAAATTAGAAGCAGGTGTGACGGAGTTCCTGCAACTGGTTGGCCGCGTATTTAGTCGTGCTAAGCAGGCAGCCGGAGATTTGGCTGGAATGGAATTAGATGAAATTGAACTATCGGTAGAAGTTAATGGCGAAGGGCAATTGAGCTTGCTGGGCAGCGGTGGCAAAATGGGTGGAAAGGGTGCGATAACGCTGAAATTTAAAACAGAAAAAACTAATTAAAACAGTACGGCGAGATGTCAAAAAACTGGGCGATCGTTATTGGGATAAACAATTATAACCCTAATAATTTCGCATCTCTGAAGTATGCCAAGCGCGATGCAGAATCTGTGCGAGACTTCTTTCTGCACGAAGCAAAGTTTGATGAAGTCTGTTTTTTTTCTAATGATTCGGCAGACTTTCGATGGAAGGGCAATAGAATTCCTACTCAGCCAACTTATGGCAACCTGATTTCTTTTTTGCACGATCGATTTGAAACTAAACCGTTTCTGTCGGCTGGGGACAACTGTTGGTTTTTCTTTGCAGGACACGGAGAACAACACGCTAACCAGGATTACTTAATGCCGCAGGATGCCAATCCGAGATCGATCCAGCGGACGGCAATTCCGGTAAACTACGTGCGAGAAAGGCTGAGTCGATCGGGTGCGGATAATGTAATTCTAATTCTTGATGCTTGTCGTACAGATGGCAGTCGCGGTACTGCTGGAATTGGTGGTGAGGCGCAACAAGGTGCGATCGTCATTTCTTCGTGCAG
>JBOFTL010000765.1:0-6176 GCA_051652045.1 Microcoleus sp.
TTGACGGAACGAAAACAGATTTCAGCTATAGGTGCTGTGTTTCTGAAAAGGCTGCAACTCAAAAACAGCGACTAAACAAGGCGGCTCGTGCAGCCATACACCCTCAAATTCGAGAATTTAGGCTTGCAAGTCTTAATGATGACGGTGATTTGATGTGTGCGGTCAGCGGACTCATTAAGTGTCCTGAGTTTTTCCATGTTGATCACTATCCAGTCGCATTCGCAGATCTACTGGATCAGTATCTTGCTTTTTCCGGCCTAGATATCGACAAGATTCAATTCGTAGAGGATTCTAGCACTTGTAGATTCGCAGACCCTCGACTTGAGAAAGATTTTTCTGACTGGCACCTGGAGAACGCCGAACTGCGAATTGTCGAGTCCTGGCTGAACGAGGATCTTGGCAGACACGACAAAAAGACATCAATGAATCTTGCAGGAGATCTTGCCGAATGACTACCAGTTATCAAATCATGTTGAATATGGCGGAAGATTTGTCAGCAGAAATATCCCGGCTGCGATCGCTTGAAGCTGTTGTTCTTAAGCGCCCAGAATGGCTTGAGGATGAGGAGTTGAAGCCGATCATCGCGTTGAAACGCGAACGCTTTAAACGGCTAGAGAAACAATAATCCGATCGCGATCGCAAGACACAGATCGGACAAAATCACGATACAGAATGCGCTTCTCGTCATCAGTTGAAGACTCCCAAAAATGTTCGATGGCACACAGTGATATCAGCGCTTCCGCTTTTGCGTCAAGACTATTAGTGTTTCCCATCAAAAGCAGACGGTTGAGATCGCTTGTTTTTTTGTCGATTACCGATTTCAAGTCTGGATCCTTCAAAGCTTCGAGATTCCTGATTTCCGATCGCAATTTGGAGATCCCGGGATCTATTGCCTGAGGTTCAGTGGATCTCGACAGGCTCAAAAGTTCAGATCCCCGATTCCTCAAAGCCTCCAGAACCGCCGCGTCGGCATCAGCGTAGCGAGTAGAGTGGACGCGCTTGTTGCCTTTCAAAACGCCATATTCCCCGCCGCAAGGAATGGCGGAATCCATCCTTGCGCCACACATAATATAGAGCCAGCTTTTACCGTTTTGCTTAGAAACGGTTTTGATGTGGGCATTCCTGCCACATCGCCCGCAAACCACTAATCCAGATAGCGGGTAATCTTTCCCCTGGGTTGCTCTGCCTCGCTTCCTGGTGTGCAGACCGATCGATGCATCCACAGACTTTAGTGCATCGATCGCTTTCAATTCTGGATCGTCGAATAGGGACTCATGGGTATTGTAGAGGATGCCGATCGGATCATTTTTCCGCCGCCGATTGCCGTCCTGGTTTCGCGTATCCCGACAAGTATGCCCACGGAGTAAGGGCGATCGGATCCAGTGATGGAGCCAAGTCCGGGTACGAGCAAAGCCCAGCTCTTCCCTGATCCGAATCACGGCCTGCATGGTGGAGCCGCCCTCCTCTATCACTATTTTGATGATGGCGATCGCTGTAGGCCAGTCTGATTCCCGCCGTTGAATGAACCCATCGGGTGAATGCTCGTAAGGGAAGCCGATTCGCCCGCCAGCAGGTTTACCTTGCGATCGACTCCCGTATCGCCCGACGGCAGGAGTCTTCAACCAAAGAAATCCTTTGCCCATGCAAACTCAAAATCGGCGGCTTCTGCGGCTCGTTGATCTTCAGGACGATCGCCAACCATGAGTTTTTGATCGATTTGGAAATCACAATCCCTGAGATAGAATTCAGCGTCCAGCAGCATTCCGCCAGCAGGCTTGCGATAATTTGGAGCCTTGTCGGCGGGGCGAAGAGACTCCGTGATTTCGTGCTGACGATATTCACCCTGCGGCGACCATGCGCTTATGGAAACGAGAGATCGTCCCTCATTAGGGCAAAACACCCCCCTGAAGTGAATCCAAGTTTTATGATCTAGATGGGGCGCAATCAGCTTCATAGCAAAACGCATTTCTTCAGCGGCTTCATCGATCGACTTGTGTGAGGCTTTTATCGTGCCGCACCTTGAAACAACAAAAAAATCTTTCCCATTCCATCTTGGCTTGTAAAGCTGAAAGCCAATATCATTTTTTTCAGACGAAATAAAGTCGCGAATCTTGTACCGATCAAATGTCTCGCCATCAGCTAGTGGCAAATCAATCCACATCCCTTCTTTCAGTTTTGTGACATCACATTCAAACTTTGCACATCCCCCTTGATTACTCGCGATCGCCATCAGCCAACCGTCTTTCCGCAGTTGCGCCAATTTTTCGGCCACACCGGGCAGCAGAACCTGGTCATGAGGGTGTTGCACAAAAATCGCCCCCGAGGCGGGCGTGGTGAGGGTGCCGTCTTTGTCGAAAACGATCAGTTTCATTTTTCTTGTTTTCTCCTTAACGTCGAACCACCTGATCTAAAGGCCAAAACTTATGGACTAAGAGTCCAACGATCGATCCAGAAAAATAAACGATCGCATAAAGCAAGATTTGTCCCATGGATCGCCATAAACATCCCCCACTATTTCCACCTAGTATATCTCACGGGTGCAAGCTTTACTAGATGGAAAGAGTGATCTTCATTTTCCCGCCTCTACTACGCAGCGTGTCGATTTCGCCATGAACTTGAGCGATCGGTGTATGCCCGCCTCAGACTCTAGATTTTCCAGCAGCGGATTCAGCAACACCAAGATGTCATCGGCGCTTAAGCCTGGATTGTGCTTGACAATAATCCAGATTTGTTGTAGAAGTCTGCGATTGTACCTTGACAGCATGGCGGGGATGGGGCGATGGCCGATCGGTGCCTTCATTTTAAAGTATTGCGATCGACTCCCGTATCACCCGACGGTAGGAAGTCTTCAACCAAAGAAACTCAGCCATAATGGGGTCTTGGTTGTGATATTGAAATTCTACAACCCCGATCGCCAGAGGAGTACAGGCGATCGGGGTTCTTGTTAGACATCCAGGGTCACGTCCAGCAATAGCCAGATTCACACTCTGCGTCATCAAATCCATGGAACAAAGTCCCCTGATAGTGAGGCGATGTCACCTCATCCAAAAACAGATCTTTACTTGTACCGGTAGACGTGAAATAGCATCCACCGCGCCCTAGCTTCACGCTTCGCTGATGCAATTTTTTTTCTAGTTCGACAGCTTTCCAGAATAGGTCTGGATCCGCATCGCGCATCTCTTGCCAGCCTCTTTTCGTTTTGTATGGACAAAACCAACAACTAGATTTTGGCGCGGGTGGCAATCCTGCCTTTCTGATGATTTCGGTGCAATCTAAACGGCTCAGTCCTAACTCGATTAGGGGGTAAGCCACGTCATAATAGTTGAAGCCAGAGTCAGGCTTTGCACGCTGAGCCTCATCAGTCGATATCCCCTTCCCCAAAACGATTCGACGATCTGGATGATCTTTAGCCATGCCTTTCAAGTATTTAGCCACGACCTTGATTTTCCAGTCCACAGTGCAAGCTCTATTTCCTGGCGCTCCACTGCCAGCCATTCTCACAGGGATCTGCACCGACTTTTCGGAATGTTCAAGACTGTCAAGCAAATCAATCGTCTTCCCCTCACGAGAAGTTTTGCGAACCTCTACCCACTCGATCCCCTGCACAGCCGCGTAAGGCTTGATCACATCTTCGATATACTCGATCGTTTTAGGCGATTCAGCGCGGCCCACATTTGCAAAAACGTGAATCGGGTAATCAATAGCTTTTTGAGCGCTCAATACCAGGACAGCCGTTGATTGAACGCCGCCGCCGCTGGAAAAAATCCTAGTAATACTCATGCAATCCTCCTAAGAATCTCAGTAATCTTCTCAGCTTTAAGCCGTCGCTCTAGAATTAAAGGTAGATCTCATCCTCAGGTTGAGGCTCGATCGGTGGAGTATATTCCGGCTTGAAATAATCATCTCGCGCCAAGTAGGAGTCTGGGACGACCGCGATCGCACCTTTATCTTGCAATGCCCAATAGGCAACCCAGAGAGCACAAATTCCGTCTGGGCAATCAACGCTTGGTTTCGACTGGTGGTAAATCAGATAAATCATTTTGCAAAATATCCTTTCAACATAGTGGTGAGGGTGCCGTCTTTGTCGAAAACGATCAGTTTCATTTTTTTTGTTTTCTCCTTAACGTCGAACCACCTGATCTAAAGGCCAAAACTTATGGACTAAGAGTCCAACGATCGATCCAGAAAAATAGACGATCACATAAAGCAAGATTTGTCCCATGGATAGCCGAGCACCAGACAGATAGAGACTACTGAGGATGTAGATTGTGACCGCCGCTGAAGTTACAACGATGTGCCGCCAGTGTTTCAGGGAAGATATTTTTATCCCAAAGAAGCCTGGGATGGCTTCAAAAATAGTGATGGCCGCGTATAACGTCAGGCCGCACTTCACGAACTCAACAACCCATGCGAACAGAAGTTGACTCATAGCGATCGAAGCCTCAACATTTTCCCAGTGTGGTCATATCCTTTTCCTTCGGCGGTGAATCTAGCCATTTTCAGGCACCTCAAGAGATAAGGGGTATTCAGTTCCAGGGGTGTACCGATCGAGTCGCCACCGAACCTGGCGCGTGAGATCTTCGACCGCCTGCGAATCAATCTGGGTGTCAGACGACAAGGCTAAAGCAATCAGATCAAGCCCGCTGCCACCTGACACCTGGGATAGTTGTTGAGCGATCGACATGATTTGATCTTGCGAAGCTCCACCATAAAAAGTTCGACCATTGGCGGAAAGCAGCGCCCATATATCGACAGCGATCGCAGCATCGCAACCCGCCAACGCTTTTTTGAGGCATTTCATTTTTCAATCTCCTGATTCTTGTGATTTTTCAACCTTCTCAGTCAACCTTCTCAGGCGATCGCCGACTTGAGTGCGACTTAGCCCAACCTTGCTCGCGATCGCCGCTTGAGTTAGACCTTGCGCTCTGAGCTTCAGCAGTCGATCGTCTGAGACTTTGACAGGGGCACCCCTTTTCTTTGGCACCCGATCGGCTAGAGGCAAGCCCAAAGCTTCAGCGATCGGCCTCGCTAACCATGACTTGCCCGCTGCCAGTTCAACCAGTCTGGCGATCGTCTGAGAAGGTTTAGCCTTTAGCCATTTCGCAGCTTTTGGACTGATATCTAGATCGAGATTGAGTTTCATTTTAGATGCGTTTCGCGTTCAAGAGTAGCAAGTCGCCTTGTTTGGCTAGCGGCAATCACAAACATCAAGGTGCCAGCAATCCCAGGGATTGGGGTAAGTCGCCCAACTTGATGCTTCAAATTGAATGGATCGGCAATCATGAAGGCATTGATACTATCGATGTAGCCTTTGTGCCATAGGTTGTCCAGTACGGGTTGAAGCTGATCCAGGGGAAGGTCGATTAATAACGCGAGGTCTCTTGGTCGCAAAGATTTGTGGAAGTGTTTGTACTTGAAAACAAGTTCTGCCAGGATCTCGGATTCAACTTTAGCCATCACCGATCACCTCAAAGTTTTTCGCTCTTGAATAAAGATTAACCGATCCTCCTTCAAATTGTCAAGTAATTTGATCGATCGATTTACTTGACAATACGTTGTGATTTTGCAATACTATATTCAAGTCGATCGACTCGTTTCAAATTCGATCGCAATCAACATTATTAAAGTAGGTGAATACAATGACTTTCGCAGTGAACGGGAACAAGACTACAAATATGAATCAGACCTGGCTCAACACGATCGCTACCGCCAAAGACGTAGCGGAAGTGGCTGTGGTAGGAACTGAGCTGGCAGTAGCGAAGGCGATGGAGGCATTGACATGCGATCGAGCGATCGCACTCTACCGGACTGTCCTGCGATGCCTGCTAGTGGCGATCGTGTTTGCTGCCTTGATGGTGGGCAAAGTGGCGAAATGGGGCTGGGATAATCGCCACCGCACTGCCATCTATCATTGGGCGCGGGCGGCGGTAGAGTCACAGAAGGGGCGATCGATGTTAACCCATGGCTTGATTGCGGAATGGGTGATCCGCCAGTGGGTTGAGGCTTTGACGGAACGGCGATCAACGCTTGTCCAGAAGTGGCGCGATCATGCCGATCTGACGCTGAAACGCATTGGACTTTAAGTGTTCAAGATTTTCAATAGTTTGCTATTCTGGGAGAATACAAGATGGTGAGATCGAAGGAGGACGATCGGGCTGATGCCACCGACCTAGCCC
>JBOFTL010000766.1:0-5059 GCA_051652045.1 Microcoleus sp.
TTGAGTTGTGGCATCATCAGAGGATTTGATGCGGGCGATCGCGCCTCGTTCGTGCGATCGAAGCATTCTCAACGAAGTTCCCTGAACCGAAAATCCAGTTTTTAACATAGAAGGAAGAAGGAAGAAGGAAGAGGGAAGAGGGAAGAAGGAAGAGGGAAGAAGGAAGAGGGAAGAAGGAAGAGGGAAGAAGGAAGAAGGAAGAGGGAAGAAGGAAGAGGGAAGAATGACTGCTTTCCTGTCAACTGTCAACTGTCAACTGTCAACTTTCAATTCTCAACTCTCAACTAAACCAAGTAAGGTTCTTGATGGGTGCGGATCTTGCAATCCGATCGGGGATAGGTAACGCAAAGCAAAGTGAATCCTTTAGCCATTTGCTCGTCATCAAGAAATACTTGTTCCGATCGATCTATTTCACCTTCGACAACTTTGCCAACACAACTGGAACAAGAACCAGACTGACAAGAAGAAGGTAAATCTAACCCTTGGTCTTCTGCTGCTGCCAGAATAGTCATCGTGTCTTCAACGGGAATCGTAATGTCGATCGCCCGTTTTTTGTTGATTAAATTAACTTGATAGGTTGCCATAATCGCGTTCTCCAACATTGAATGTTTTGAATTTTTCAGGACTTATGTTTGATTCTTTAGTCTGCTTTTCGCTGCTGCAATTAATATGAATTTTTAAACCACAGAGGGCGCAGAGGACGCAGAGAGAGAGAGGAGAGAGATGAATGTGGGTTTGGCATAAGTCCTGTGTTTTTCAACTGCAAGGTACTGCCGCAGGGGTGCAGTCTCCGGCCTGAAAAGATTTACCGCAGCCGCAGGTATCTGTTGCATTCGGATTCGTGAATTTGAAGCCGCTTTCCATCAGCCCTTCGACAAAATCAATTACTACTCCTTTTAGCAACGGTGCACTTTTAGGATCGATGTAAACTCGGACTTTTCCTTGTTGTTCGATCGTGTCATCTGGGCGAGGAGAATTAGCAATATCGATCGTGTATTCATAGCCATTGCAGCCGCCATCGCTAACTCCTACCCGAATACCTTTTTCGGCAGAAGGATAGGCACTAGCTTGCAAGAAAGCACGAAGGCGAAATTCAGCTTTTTCAGTGAGTGTAACAGTCATGGGATTTCCTCCAAAAATTGATAGATTGCTAAGCGTAATACCAAATCCGGGTCGATCGCCCTCGTTATTGTCATTGCGAGCGACAGCGAAGCAATCGCAGTTATTGTCATTGCAAGTGACAGCGAAGCAATCGCAGTTATTGTCATTGCGAGTGACAGCGAAGCAATCGCAGTTATTGTCATTGCGAGCGACAGCGAAGCAATCGCAGTTATTGTCATTGCGAGCGACAGCGAAGCAATCGCAAAGACTTTGACAGTAACGGAGGATTTATAAAGGGAAAGGGGATGGGTAACGTGGAAGTAAGTAGGCGCGAATAAACCGAACTGTGTAACAAAGTATCAAGTCGATAAAAACGCAAGGGAATTGCTTCGCTTCACTGCGTTACGCTCGCAATGACATAGTTATAAATTTTCGTACCGACTTACTTAGACAAAGAGAGAAGAGGGAAAAAAGAGGTACTTTGAACGCTCTGGTTCTTCCTTTAAGAAGGGAGACTTTAAGACTCTTGCTCCCCCCTTTTTAAGGGGGGTTGGTGGGGGGGATCTTGTCAAATTAGATAGAGACATGAGGACAATTCGATCGGTAAATGCAGTTATTAGGACAGCTAATTTGCCGCAGGTAATTCTGGTGAGAACAGGCCGGAGTTACAACAATTGTTGTCACGATCGACAACTTAATTAACCAGGGAGAATATACTAAACTCAACAACAAACTCAAAAGCCCAATTACTTTGAGCGGAAAGCTTGTTCCTTCATCCATCAATTTGCGGCTGACGTAGATAGCACAAATTGCGATCGCCAAACTTAAAAGTGAGAAAAGCATCGTTCCTCCTGCTTCGTGACACTCCTTAACCGTTGGCTTTTTTGCCCGCAAACCGGACAATTCGGATCGTGATAAGGATGCCGTTTGGAAAAATCGGCGCGGCTTAAATCCATCGTTAAAAGTTGAGATAGCAGCGGCGTACCCAAACCCGTAATTAGTTTGATTGCTTCCAAAGCAGTGAGACACGCCAGCGTCCCCGAAACCGCACCCAACACCCCAAAACCGCGTTTATCCCAGTCTGGTTTTTCAGGGAAAATGCAGGACAAACAAGGCGTTAAACCGGGGACGATCGTCGTTAGATATGCTTCCATATCGCTCATAGCCGCTTCCACCATCGGTTTACCCCAGCGCACGCACGCAGCATTCAACAAATCCCGTTCCACGAAGTTATGGGCGCAGTCGAGAACAACATCGGCCGATCGAACTAAAGCATCCACATTTTCAGGAGTTACGTATTCGCAAATAGCATGAATCAGCACGTCGGGATTAATTGCTTCGAGTGTTTCTTTTGCCTTGAAAACTCGCGGTTTACCCACCCAATCGTGAGTCATCAAAATCTGGCGGTTCATGTCATCCAGCCGCAATTCACCACCGCGCAACAGAATCAATCTTCCAATTCCAGCTACTGCCAGATAAAGCGCTGCCGTTGCACCTAACCCGCCAACTCCGGTAACAAGAACCGTGGAATTTTTTAACCGCTGTTGCGATTCTTCACCAAATCCCGGCAGCGCGATTTGGCGGCGATAGCGCTCTAGTTCAGTAGGGGTAAGATTTTGCATTGTTGTATTGACATTTGGTAATTTGGGATGGAAGAATTTGCGATTTTAGATTTAGATAGAACGTAAATTGATGAACGCTGAATCCAAAATCTAAAATCTAAAATCAATCTGAGCCAATTTGGGATAGTAAAACCACATTTTGCGGTTTGTCATTGAAAACCTTGAACAGTTTTTCGTCTAACGGCGAAGAAGTAGTGAAGGTGTCGTAGGCTTGCTGTAGGGCCGATCGATAGCGTTCCAGTTTCTCGGCTTCATTCAAGTCGGGAAATTCTGCATCAATGGCTTTGATGAATGATGAGAACTTCTGAAGAATATGCAGCCGATTCACATTGACAAACTGCGGATCGTAGGGAAGTTCAAAAAAATTCAGGTAATCTTCTGCATTCACCAGTCGATCGAATTCAGCTAAAGTTCCGCTCATAATTGTTTCTCCAATTGCTTGAGTTGAGTTTTGAGAGAGTCAATCTCACTAAAGATTTCGTAAGTCTCAGTGGCAGCCTCAATTAAGCGTTTGTAATCTGTCGGCAGCCCTTCAGCCAGATCGTGCAGATCCATTTTCATTTGTCCGGCTTTGCTATTGAGGCGCTTAATTTTAGTTTTGAGTTCCTCAATATTTTCGGTTGCGGTTGTTTGAACCATAAAACCTCCGATCGATTTGAGCCTATTCAGATTTGCAAGTAATCGAAAGATTTTCCGCGTTGATGCCAATATTTAGATCCCCCTAAATCCCCCTTAAAAAGGGGGACTTTGATTCTGGTTTTTTCCCTTTAAAAAGGGTACTTTGATTCTGGCTACATCCCCCCCCTTTTTTAAGGGGGTTAAGACTCTTGCTCCCCCCTTCTTAAGGGGGGCTGGGGGGGATCGCAGAGTTTGCAGATACACCCTACATTCCTTTTTAAGGGGGGACTCGCAGAGTTTGCAGATACACCCTAAATCCTGCCTACTTCAGGAAAACGGTTTGCCAAATTAATTCCAGATTCCACAATTTTTGCGCCTTCCGCTTCCAGCTTTTCGAGTGACTCAAACCCAAAACGTTGAGCATCGCGCAGAGTTTTGGAAACCACTAATAGGCGACCGGAAAAGACGAGAACCCAGCCAAAACCTTCATGACTCAGATCGATTACTACCTGACAAAGCAGTCCGGTTTCTTCTTCAATCCTGTGGGCGATCGCCCGATAGAATGCTAGAATCCGTCCTTTAGTAATCGGATCTACATCACCTTCTACAGAGATTTCGCGTTTCTGGGCTTTGCTAACTACGTAAGGTTTAAGCAAAAGTTCATCCGACCAATTGCGATAGGTTCCGTAGGGATCGTTAGCGCGAATTTGTTGCGCGATCGCCTTCAGAAACGGACTGACTGCTGTTGCAGTTGCGGTAGGTAAGTTAGTAGTCGTCATAGCGTAAATTGTTCCTTAATTTCATCAAATTGTGAGACTAAATCCGGTAAAACATTCCCTGGATCTCTTAGTCCGCGAAGGCGGACTTGGTTCGTGCAGACGCGATTTCAATCGCCGAGTGAGACAAGATACTGGATCTCTTAGTCCGCGGAGGCGGACTTGGTTCGTGTAGACGCGATTTCAATCGCCGAGTGATACACCCTATACACAAGAAACCTCTTCTAATTCATCCAAAACGGGACTGCGTTGTAGGAGCGCTTTTCTCAACCAAGGCGGAGGATTGCCGTTCAAAGTTTGCACCAGTTTCGTCAAAACATCGGTGATTTCTTGTTCCTCAGACTGAGCTTTTATGGGTGTAATTTTTTGCTTGATGAGACGGGCTGCGGCGCTACCGCCAATAGTTGAAACGTAGACGATCGTGCAATCGTGCAGCGCCTCAATCTTGGGTAATAACTTATCTTCGTTGCCGTCTTCATTGAGATTGCCGTCAAACTTCAAGGTTTCAACAAAGTCATATCTGGTTCGATCGACCTCATAAACATCAATCTTTTTCGCTGAACCAAAATGAGCGTTGATGTGAATGTTATCGCTAGTGGTGAAGGCTATTTTCATTGTTTCCTCCTTGTTCTTTTCCGTCAATTACCTCTGTATACCTCTTATAAGATTCGGGTTGCTTACCCCCTTGATAAATCCTCCGTTTGGAGCCAGAGTCGATGCGATTGCTTCACTTCGTTTCGCTTCGCGACATGAAACGCAATGACAATAACTTTGAAACCCCCTTGATAAATCTCCCGCTTAGAGCCAGAGTCGATGCGATTGCTTCACTTCGTTCGCAATGACAATAACTTTGAAACCCCCTTGATAAATCTCCCGCTTAGAGCCATAGTCTATGCGATTGCTTCACTTCGTTCGCAATGACAATAACTTTGAAACCCCCTT
>JBOFTL010000767.1:0-3580 GCA_051652045.1 Microcoleus sp.
TGAAAAGATAAATTCCACTGCTCTTCATCCCTTAAGTCTTCAATATATTCTCGCAAATGTTCAATAACTCTATCTTGCAGAGTTTCTGGCAAAGATTCCATCATTTTGACTAAGGTTGCGATCGCGCTTGATGACATAATTTTACCCTCCATTGTTTGTACTGCTAGTAAAAATTTAGATGACTATTATTACCTCTTCCCACTTTTTACTAATACTCTACATCCAACACTTGCTCTGCTGTCAGCACTAATTCTGGGAAAGTTCGGGATATGATGCGATCGCTCCCTCGGAAAGCAGTCATTTGATAAACTCCATTTTTTAGAGCGAGGTTCCTGACAATCAGATTATAGATAAAGTGCAGTCGATCTTTATTATACCTTATTCCCATTGTTCGAGTTCCTCGAATGGTAGGAGTTCAAAAAAAGCATCACCGACTAGAATAACATTATTAGATTAAGAGCGATCGACCGATCGCTCTTGCAGCATTCTCAATAAACCTTGCAAGAAACCGGGTTAAGGAATGAGAATTAAATAACTGGCATTTTTTGTAGGTTGGGTCCAGGAACGAACCCTCCGCTGCGCTTCGCCCAACACCACCCTCGAACGTTGGGTTTCATGCTGGTTCCTGAGCTAAGTCGAAGGGCAACCCAACCTACGGAAGTTATTTAATCCACGATCCTAAGCGCGATCGCCCTTGACCTAAGTTACGATCGCACTTAATAACTTCGATCGTCCTTGATGAAATGTCTAATTCTCTATTTTACCCCAAACCCATCGCATCATTTTCACACACTAACAATTTACCTTTGCCCTCGTAAAACCACACGCAACCTTCTCCGCCGCCTTTCCCAAAATGACCTAATTTCCGATAATCTTCGTGAACTCCCTTGGTAAAACCTTTAACTAAATCGCAATCAGAAATCAAAGTTTCACCTTGTTTTAATTCGACAATCTTGCCCGGTGCAGTTGTTCCCGCTACCACCGTAGCTTGCTGTTCCTTCATTGCCGTTAATGCAATCCTCCAGCGGCCGTCTCCAGAACCCATCATTTGACGGTGTTTTAACTTTTTAACACCCATAACTACATTGTCAGAACAAAACTGAAATACGCCATCATCAAATTCCCACTGTTCGCTACCGGAAATATCGATCGAGGTGTAGTGTAAGAAATCGCCTTTTTTTCTCGGTTCCAAATTTACCGTACCGATGCCGTGATATACAGGAGCATTGTAGTCCATTTCTGTTGTCAAAGCTACCCACATATCTTTCAAAACATTCTCAGTTTTATAAATGCCGTAGGTCAATTGACCCATGCACCAATGCAGCGCGCCTTTTTGAATGATGACACCGGAATTATTCAAGTGAATTTCCACTTGTTGAACGAATGGAATATTTTTAGTTGGGTGGTACAATCGGTTACTTTCTTTGTTGATGTTGTTTTGCAAGTACCACAAATCTGTGGGTTCCAACAGTTTGACTTCATAGTTCATGATTTTCATGGCAAATATCCCCGAGAAGTATTAACATTTTCATGACTTAAACACTGCTACGAAAGCAACCGGCTTGTTTGCGGAATCTGCGAGAGCCAACTCTCGAACGAGATAAAAGTTAATAGGCAACAGGCAACAGGCAACAGGTAACAGGGAAGAGGGAAGAGGGAATAGGTAACAGGTAACAGGTAACAGGTAACAGTTTACTCGATCGAATTCTTCTGTCGAGACACAAGATAACAGGCAACAGGCAATATTTGACTCGATCGATCGCATAAAAAGTTTGTGATTTGTTCCTTTTATGCTAATCTCAAATTATACAGCTATTATACCAATAGCTGACAGTACCGCTTCACAATTCTTGAGAAAAAATTATGCCCGCGATCGCACCATCCTCCAATCCACCCATGTTAACTGAAATTGATTCAGGATTCCCTAACATTTGCGGCTCGGAAGCCGCGATCGATGCCGCAGCAAACAGCAACGAACCAGTCTTTTTACCTACAACAAATCTGCGCCTGGAAAACATTCAAGCCGGATTTGCCTGCGCCTTGCACATGCACCAACCTACAATTCCCGCTGGTGCCAACGGCGCATTAATCAGCAACCTCCAGCATATGTTTGACAATCCCAACCAAGGAGACAATCACAATGCTGGAGTTTTTGCGTGGTGCTATTCCCGCACGGGCGAATTCATTCCCCAACTGATTTCTGAAGGCTGCAACCCGCGAATCATGCTCGATTATTCGGGGAATTTGCTGTGGGGATTGCGCCAAATGGGACGCGACGATATCTTCAACAATCTCAAGCGAATTACGTGCGATCGACAATACCAACCCCACGTAGAATGGCTGGGAACTATGTGGAGTCACGCCGTCATTCCTTCAACTCCAATTCCCGATATCAAACTGCACATTCAAGCGTGGCAGCATCATTTTGCAGCAATTTTTGGTTTGGATGCCCTCAAGCGCGTCAAAGGTTTTTCGCCGCCAGAAATGCACTTCCCCAATCACCCCGACACGCTTTATCAATACATCAAAGCTTTGAAAGAATGCGGCTACCGCTGGCTGATGGTGCAGGAACATTCTGTAGAAAATCTCGACGGTTCGGGCTTGACACAAGACCAAAAATACGTTCCCAACCGCTTGGTTGCCCGCAATTCTCGCGGCGAAACAATTAGCATGACAGTCCTGATTAAAACCCAAGGTTCCGACACCAAATTAGTCGGTCAAATGCAGCCTTATTACGAAGCTAAAGTCCGGCAAAAACAGCAAATCGGCGGCATCACAGTTCCCTCCTTAGTAACGCAAATTGCCGACGGAGAAAACGGCGGCGTGATGATGAATGAATTTCCCAGCGCCTTTTTCAAAGCTTGCCATGAAGTCCGCGAACAAGGAGGCGGCAAATCTGGCGTTGTCGCTTTAAACGGCACTGAATATTTGGAGATAATTGAGGCGGCGGGCGTCAATCCTGAAGATTATCCTGTTTGTCAGGGAATCAGCCAGCACAAAATTTGGCAGTTAGTCGATCCAGATAATCCGACACCGGAAAAAGTGGAAAGTGCGATCGCCCAACTCAAGCAAACAGATTACAATTTTCACATGGACGGCGCGTCTTGGACTAACGATTTAAGTTGGGTAAAAGGTTACGAAAACGTGTTAGAACCGATGAATCAACTCAGCGCAGCATTCCACCAAAAATACGACCCGTTATTGCAGGAAGATGCCGCAGTTACCCAGCAGTTTGAATACCAACAAGCTTTGCTTTACAACTTGCTGCTGCAAACAAGTTGTTTCCGATATTGGGGACAGGGAACTTGGACTGATTACGCCCGCGAAATTTACAATCGCGGTGCAGCTTTAGTTAGCTAATTTAGTTAGCTCGGCGGGAATCCCCACAACATATCGTTTACAGATTGGTGTGGGATGAAAGCCCGGTTGATTTCGGTGGGTAGGTTGACCGATTTCGCAGGACAGGGAAATCTTCACCACCGAAATCAACAATCTTTGATATGATTGGCTCTTAGTGGGGCTGGATGTGTTCCTCACTATAAAACGCCGTAGAGAGAAACTTTTGGAGTATCTCGAAGGA
>JBOFTL010000768.1:0-1797 GCA_051652045.1 Microcoleus sp.
AGCCTTTAATCTAGGTTCGTAGTGAAAATAGAAAGGACTGAAGTCCTGACTACGAACCTTCAAACCAAAAAACACGCAAAAAAAAAGAGGGCAATTCCCTCTTTCAACTACAATAATTTCCAAATTACTCGATCGCAGCAGGAGGTAATTCTTCCTCAGGAATAGCATCCGGTATTGCCTCCGGTATATCCTCGTCCATTGCCGACGGTATGTCTTCAAGTATTTCGTCAGAAATTCCCTCAGCATCTGCAGATTCGAGAGGAATTTCCATTGTTGTTTTAGCTTGCTTTTGAGCCAGCATTTTTTCCCGGAACTTAGCAGCCATTTCCTCAGCTTTTTCGTACACCAAATCGCGATTTTTCACCATCGCGCCCGGTTCCGGTTCTAGCTGCTTGGTAGAGAGAGAAATCCGACCCCTCTCAGCGTCCAAGTCAATGATCATCACTTTCACTTCGTCGTTGACATTGAACACGCTGTGGGGCGTATCGATGTGATCGTGCGAAATTTCAGAAATGTGCAGCAAGCCGCTGACACCGCCAATATCTATGAAAGCACCGTAAGGCTTAATGCCGCGTACTGTACCGATGACTACTTCCCCGACTTCGAGGCGGTTCATCTTCCGTTCGACTAAAGCGCGGCGGTGGCTTAACACTAGGCGGTTGCGGTCTTCGTCTACCTCTAAGAATTTCAAGGGTAATTCTTCGGCGACTAATTCTTCCTTCGGTTTGCGGGTACTGATGTGAGAACCAGGGATAAAGCCCCGCAAGCCTTCAATTCTCACCAACGCACCGCCGCGGTTGGTGGCAAATACTTGCGATCGGACTGTAGCATCTTCTGCTTGCAGTTGGCGCACTCTTTCCCAGGCCCGCATATACTCGATGCGCCGGATTGACAGAGTTAATTGCCCGTCTTCATTTTCATCGGTGAGGATGAAAAATTCTCGGGTTTCATTTGATTGCAATACCTCTTCTGGGCTTTCCACTCGATTGATGGACATTTCCTGAATCGGAATATACGCGGCGGTTTTAGCACCGATATCAATCAGAGCGCCCCTCGGTTCTATACTAAAAACTGTACCCGCTACTACATCGCCGGGGCTAAAGTGATAGTCATATTTATCAAGTAGGGCTGCAAAATCCTCGTGAGTAAAGCCTATTTCTTTGACTGTGGTTTTCAGATTGACCATGCGAATAATTTCCTAGGATTTCTCTCCTTCGTATTTTTGTTGTGGCCGGCGGATGTTGCAGATTATAGTGAAAAAGCGGTTGACTTTTTGCTAAATCTTTGACGAAAGTCAGTTTTTGCTAACTTTTGTTTGGTGCAACCCCATGCCTGCTGTTGCTATTGCTTTTGGGCTAAGCTGCTTTGTAAAACTTACCCAAACTTGACCAAAGCCATCTTTAGCCAAAATTCAGAACTCACTTCCTGCGCTGTTGGGTGGTCGGCCATCCCAAGATAAACGGTAATCGCCCCAATAGCCAAGGGTTCCCAATTTAAAATATTTAAACTGGTTTAGTAAACTATTTGGCACGCTATGTCCAACTCTGTGCTAAAACATTCCATTAGAACTTTCAGAGTCAAGTAGACTATTATAACTTACCACGATACTGCTGGGAAATTAATTTGGGCGAGTTGAGTTAGGCTCGAACTCGGCCTGGAGGATATATAGATGGTAGGGACTAGACCCCCAGCATCAGCCGCCAGTGACGCAGGGTGCGGGGGTTTCGCGATCGCCCGAATTTTCGGCAGCGGGGAAATCGGGGGGCTGGGGCGGCAGATTTTCTGGATTTTCTGCTG
>JBOFTL010000769.1:0-6235 GCA_051652045.1 Microcoleus sp.
AAATCGAATCTGGCAGTAGTATTTGAGATTTGAGGTTTGAGATTAGAGATTTCATATTTTAGATTGTAGATTGTAAATTGTAGATGCGGGATTGTAAATAGCTAATTCAATAAGCTAGAAGGTGCAAGTACGATCGAAATTAACACACTAAATGTAGTTGCCCCTGGAACTAATTTCAACTCTCAACTCTCAACTCCCGAAAGCGAGCTCTTAATCTCGGACTCTCAACGATCGACTCTCAATTGTTAACTTTCAATTGTTAACTCTCAATTGTCAACTCTCAACTCTCAACTGTTTTCAATCGGAAAGATTACCGTAAATACAGTTTTACCCGGTACGCTATTGACCTCGATCGCGCCTTGATGTTTGTCAATGATTTTCCTGACAATATCCAATCCCAAACCGCTACCTTCTCCAGGAGGTTTGGTAGTAAAAAAAGGCTCGAAAATTCGAGAAAAAATCTCCGGTTCAATGCCTTTACCGCTATCAGCAATGCTGACTGATACATTGCCAGATAGCTGTCTGACATCAATGGTTAAAGTTCCTTGATATTCCATTGCCTGCAAAGCATTGTGAATCAGATTCGTCCACACTTGATTTAATTCATCGGCATAGCAAAGCACTGGTGGCATTGCATCTTGATAATTTCTGATGATTTCTACTGCGTGCTTGATTTGGTTGTGATAAAGAGTCAAAATTGTCTCAATGCCTTCTGTGATGCTGGATAGCACTTTTTCACCGATATAATTGTAACGAGAATAGCTTTTTAAAGCAAATACTACTTTGGCCGCTCGATCGGTGGCTGTGATAATTGTATTTGTGCTTTTTTGCAGAGTAGCTAGTTGATATGCTCTTTGTAAAAAATCGGCTCGATCGGGGTTTTGCAGAACGGGCAAGATGGATTCAATTTTGTCGTAAATTCCCAGATCGACTAAATCATCAGCTACAGTTTCGGGATTCGATACCTTGTTGTCGGATAGCTGTCGCACTAAAGCTCTTTTTAATTGACGCTTTTCTCGATTGGAAATCTCGATCGACTTCGGTTGAGATTGAGGCAACAGCATTAAAAAATCTGCGTAACTTTCGGGGGATAAACTGTGTAAAAAATCGGCGAGAACGAAGAGATTGCGATCGAAGAAATCGGCTAAATTATCCACGGACGATCGGATCGCGCCGAGGGGAGTATTGATTTCGTGAGCAACTCCAGCAATTAGTTGTCCTAAAGCTGCCATTTTCTCGGATTGAATTAGTTCTCGCTGGGTTGCTTGCAGATTTTTAAGTGCTTCCGAAAGTTCGCAAGTGCGATCGGCTACTTGAATTTCTAATGTTCTGTTATAATCTGCTAGCAGCCTTTCTGCTTGTTTGCGATCGCTGATGTCGGTAAAAGCAGTAATCGCATAAACAATCTGATTTTTGTCGTCAAAAATCGGCTGCGAGTGCATTTCAAAAGGAATAATTTTGCCATCCCTGCGGACTTCTAAATTATCCGCGATCGCATTTTCGCCTTTAAGAGCTCTCGCCGCCGGAAGTTGTTCGATCGCGCAAGGGTTCTCGCTACCTGTAATGTACATTTGGCAAGCTGAAGCCCACTGCGAGATCGTGGCTTGAGGCCCTGTAATTTCACCCAGCAAACGCTGTCCTGTTTGATTGATATATGATAGTTCACCCCTGGCATCGTGCACGGTAATACCTGCGGGAACCGCCTCTAAAAATTGCGTCAATTTGCTTTCACTTTCCCGCACTTCTGCATAAAGTTTGGCATTAGCAATAGAAACGGCGGCTTGCGTCAATAGAAGTTGCAAAACCTCTACTCGCTCGTCGGTAAATGCCCTACTTATTAAATTATTTTCTAGATAAATGATTCCAATTAATTGACCTTGATTCAGTAAAGGAGCGCACAAAATAGATTTAGTTTGATGTTTTTTGATGTACGGATCTCTGGCAAACTTTCCCTGCTGGGAAGAGTTACTTCTAATCAGGCTTTGTTTGGTGCGGGCGACGTAGTTAACGATCGCAACTGGCAGGCATTCTTCAATCGGAATTGATTGCAAGACAGCAATGCGATCGGCATCGATCGTTCCCGAAGCTTCTACCAGCCATTTACCTTTATTTTCCAAAATCAGGAACCCTTTTTCTGCTCCTGCATTTTGAATCGAGATTTTCATTAATTTTGCTAGCAGCTTGTCTAAAACGATTTCGCTAGCGATTGCTTGAGATGCTTGCATTACGGCAGCTAGATCGAATGTTTTTTCGTTATGACTGGTTTTTAAAGTATTAGTAATTGTCGTGCAGTTGCTGGTAATGCTAGTTGTGGCAGGAAGTCGGATGAGAAATGCGGGATAGCGCTCTTCTAAATCATCAATTTTAGCTTTCGCTCCCCAATGAGTGTAACAGTAGTGAGCCTCGGCAAGATAAACTCGTGCAATCTTTTCTTTTCCCCAATCGAAGTACAGTTTCGCTGCAAGTTCGTTAGCGAGGGCTTCTTCATTGATGTATTCGTTCTCTTTAGCAAGGGAAATGGCGCGATCGTACTCTTCCATCGCTTCGACATTATTTCCCAATACCCGATGTTTTTCTGCCTCTACCAGGTGATATTTGTGCAGGTAATTTACTGGTGCTGTTTTGGCTAATTTATGCAGTTGTTTCTGGTTGTTTTTTACTCTTTTTAGCAAAACACTTTGTTTTGCTGTTTCCGACTCTGGATAAGCTGCTAGTGATGCCAGAGATTCATAAAAATAAAACACTGGAACGCTGAAAAATACCATTCCTTGCGTTAAATATTTTCTAAATTTGCGAGCATTTTCTAGTGCTTGCTGCCGATCGCCAAATAAATAACACAGTATGACTTTGTGCAAATAAAAGCAGTGATATCCCGCGCGATCTTTATTTGTTGCAAGCAGCGACAGTAGGTGCGCTTCGCCAACAGCTTTTCCCGATAATTTGCAGGGATTTTCTGCTTCGCCTAGTAAGTTAGCAACTGCCTGATGGCATATTTGGTTGCACAACAAGTGATGCGGTTGTTTGAGTTGAGTTATAGTACGGATGCGCTCGGTAATTTTTATTTGTAATTTAGTTAGTTCCTGACCTGCAAAATAGGAATATTGAGAATTTTCTTTGGCACAATAACCTACAAGTTCTAAATCACCAATTTCTCTAGCAATTTGATAAGATTCCCCGAGCATCGACAGGCTTTCTTTAATATGAGACTTGCGGTGATAAAACCCAGCCGCGATCGCATACAAAGTCCGACATTTAACTTTTTTATTGTGATACTTAGATAAAAGTTTTAATCCTAAAACAACCAAACTATCGGCATTAGCAAAACCTTGAACTGTTCCGTTTAATAGTATACCACCAGCAGCATAAAAGAATGCAGAAAAATGTGAATTACCCCAAACCAAAGAAGAATTAACTTGCGACAAAACCAGCAAGCAAAATAGTTGCGGGTTCGCGTAAAATGCTGACGGCACGATACTTGCTGCGATTCGCATTGCTGCCAGCCTTTCGGGAGATTCCATCGCAGGTAAATTAATTAAATCTGCGATATTTTTGCCTGCTAAATTAGCTGCTGTCTGTACCATAGATCGCCGCAGATCTGAAGGTTGCGGATTGTCGGGAAAAATGATTCCCAATTCAGCCATGACTTGCAGGGCGATCGCGATCGCATCTCCTTCTTTTTTTTGTGCGATGCAAGCTTGGATCTTCACCTCATAAACCTTGAGCTTTTCTGACAATGTTTTAGCTTGGGATAGTACCGCATAAGCAATTTTTTCCATCAACTCAAATTCTCCATTGACATAAGCAACTTCCACGGATTCTACATAAAGATTTAGCGTTAATTCATACTGATTTTTCCAGCTAGAATCTGCCAGCAATTGTCTGCCTACACTTAAATATTTTACAGCAGCAGCATAGGCTCCGGCTGCCTTAGCTTTTTTTCCGGCAATTAAATTCAGATTAGCTATTTTATCTCGTTCTTCTCGATCGACCACGATCGTATTTAAAATTAACTTATCCGCAATGCCGATATTAATATGATCGACAATTGTGAAAATCTCATCTACCAACAAATTCGGTTCGCACTTATCCCATAACAAGCAACCGATTTGCAAGTGAAATATCGTGCGATCTTTTGACCCAATTAAAGCATAAGCAGCTTGCCGCACTCGATCGTGCAAAAACTTATACTTCACATTTAACTCAGACACGGGCAAAATCAAACCCGAATCAACTGCTGCTTGGAGGATATTCAAAATTAACTCCTCGGACTTGTCGCAAATAATTGAAAGTGTTTGCAATTCAAACTCCGTTCCCACACAAGCCGCTAAGCGCAAAACCTGTTGTGCGGCTTCCGGCAGTTGCTTCAACTTGCCAATCATCAACTCCACCACATTATTAGTAATTCCGACTTGTTCAATGCGATCGATATCCCACTGCCAACCCCCGAGACATCCCTCTATATTTTCCCTAAATGCTAATTCCAAATTCTCACAAGATTCAGCAGCGACAGCAGACTGACAGCAGTAAGGAAAGCTAAAAGTTATCAAGTTTTGCGCGTGCAGTGTTTTCAGAAATTCGCTGACAAAGAAAGGATTGCCGTTGGTTTTCCGCATCACTAATTCTGCTAGCGGTTTTACTGATATTTTGTCACGTCGTAACGTATCGGCGATCGCGTTAGTAACCTGCTCTAATTTTAAGGGAGGTAAGGTGATTTTATTAACTGTTACCCCGTTGTTTCGCCATTCTGCTAGCGCTGCCGTCAAAGGATGATCGACACCGATTTCTTTGTGGCGGTATGCTCCTATTATCAGCAAACATTCTGATGAAATATCAGGTGATTTTTTAACTGCGATCGACTCGGAAATATCAAAAACTTCGCTGTCTTTATCGAGCGTTTCTTCCGCCACCATCAATTGAATTAATTTAAGAGTCGCCGCGTCTGCCCACTGCAAATCGTCCAAGAAAATTACTAAGGGATGTTCTACAGCAACAAATACACGCAGGAATTTTTGAAATACTGAGTTAAAACGATTTTGAGATTCGGTTGTGCCTAATTCCTCAACGGCAGGTTGTTTGCCGATAATGGATTCTACTTCAGGAATCACATCGATAATGATTTGAGCGTTATTATCGAGGGCTGCTAATAATTTCGATCGCCATGCTTGAAACCGAGTTTCATTTTCTGTTAACAGTTGTTCGAGCAATTCTTGAAAGGCTCTCACTAGAGCGCTGTAAGGAATATTTTGCTGCAATCGATCGAACTTTCCCGAAATGAAATAGCCGCGTTTTTCGGTAATTGATTTTTGAATTTCTTTTACCAGTGATGACTTACCGGTGCCGGAATCACCTGTGACTAACATTATCTCACTGCCCGATCGCGATTTGGAAGCTGGATTTGCTGCAGGCTGGCTGACTCGCTCGAATGCTGCTAGTAAAATTTCCAATTCTTTCTCCCGCCCGTACAGTTTTTCGGGAATCTGAAATTTGTCAGAAATATCTCGCTCGCCCAGCTCGAATTTTGACACCCTCCCGTAGGCTTGCCATTGAGTTAAACATTTTTCTAAATCGGCTTTGATTCCCCAGGCGCTTTGGTAGCGTTCTTCAGCATTTTTTGCTAGCAATTTCACGATCAAATCGGAAAGTGCGATCGGAATTTCTGGAGCGATTTCACAGGGCGCTATTGCTTTTTTGGCAATGTGGCAGTGTACTAATTCGATGGGGTCTTTGCTGGAAAAAGGCAGTTGTTTGGCAAATATTTCATACAGCGTTACCCCGAAAGAGTAAAAGTCCGTCCGGTAATCGAGAGAGCGATTCATTCTGCCAGTCTGTTCGGGAGAGATATAAGCGAGAGTACCTTCTAAAATATGGGTATTTCTCCTGTCGGTATTGAAGGAGGTAGTGGTTTCTGGCGCAATTTTTTGCTTCAATACAGTAGCAATACCGAAGTCAATGATTTTGAGCTGTTTGGTGTGGCGGTTAAAAACAATGTTAGCCGGGTTAATATCTTTGTGGATGATATTTGCCGCGTGAATTTCGCCTAAAATTTCGGCTATTTGAATGGCGATGCCCAAACCTTCTAGCAGGGAAAAGTTGCGTTCTTGCATCAACTTTTTTAAGGATTCTCCTCCAAAATCTTCCAAAACTATCGCCACAATCCTATCGTAGTTTTCTAAGCTGTAAGCTGTGACAACTCCTGGGAGATTTAGGCTGTGCGCGATCTCGTATTCTTGTTTAT
>JBOFTL010000770.1:0-3021 GCA_051652045.1 Microcoleus sp.
GATTCATTTGCGATCGTTATATGTACCGCTTGAGTTCTTGCACCAATGCCAGAAACCGGGTTTCTGGCAAAGATTCTGCAAAAAAAACGATATTTTTCGGCAGAAACCCGGTTTCTCAAGAGCTCTTGAGAATGCTGCAAGATATCGGTTAAAAACCGACTGAACGACCAACTTCAGCGCAACGCCTTCAGTCCTCTTCCAGAGGACTTGCGCTATGAGACAGGGATTTTCAATCCCTGTCGGATTATCGGATCGGCGAAAGGTTCGATCGAGTTCGATCGCATTTTTAAAATATGTAGGGTGCGCACTGCGCACCTTTCCAAAACTGCGCAACGAGGGGGAATTTAAAAGGCAAGAAAACACGTCCTAAGCCTGCGAAGCCCGCAATTGCCCGCACGCCGCATCAGCTTCCAACCCGCGAGAATAGCGCACGCTAACTGCAATTTTCTTCTCATTCAAAACATCAACAAAAGCCTTAATTCGATGCGGATTCGGTCTTTTATAATCAGCTTCCTGAATTGGATTGTAAGGAATTAAATTGACGTGACACTGAAAACCGCGCAAATGATTCGCCAACTCCGCCGCGTGTTCCGGCAAATCGTTGACACCTGCTAATAACACGTATTCAAAACTCAACCTGCGTCCCGTAGCTTTGACATATTCCCGACATTCTCCGATTAACTCATCCAAAGGATAAGGGCGGGCGCTGGGAATTAATTTTTCGCGCAATCTTTGATTGGAAGCGTGGAGGCTGACGGCGAGAGTAACTTGCAATTGGTGTTCTGCTAGTTGGTGAATGCGATCGCGAATTCCCACCGTAGAAATTGTAATATTTCGCTGTCCGATTCCTACATCTTGATTCAAACATTTTACAGCAGCTACAACGTTATCGGAATTCAACAAAGGTTCGCCCATTCCCATAAATACAATGTGGCTGACTCGGCGACCGAAATCTTGCTGTACTGTTAATATTTGATCGACTATTTCATGTTTCGCTAAATTGCGCTTGAAACCGCCTTTCCCCGTAGCGCAAAAATCGCAGCCCATCGCGCAGCCAACTTGCGCCGAAACGCATACAGTCAGACGTTTTTCTGTAGGAATGCCGACTGTTTCAATAATTTGACCGTCCGCTAATTTTAAGAGATATTTAACAGTAGCATCCGGCGCGACCGATCGAAAATGAATCTTCGATCGCCCGATCGAAACATTAGCAACTTCCTCCCGCCACTGTTTCGAGAATACAGAAATATCAGAGATCGATCGCACTCCTTTCTCATAAATCCACTGATACAACTGCTTTCCCCGATAAGCCGGTTGTCCCTGCTGTTGCACCCACTCGGTTAACTCAGCTAAACTAGCACCTAACAATGGTTTAACTGTACCCAACTCAACAGCAGCAGCAGTTTTATCGGCGTGCTTCGCACTGCGGGAGCGATCGAGAGACTGCACTTGAGAAACAGATGTAGGGGACATAGGTTATGACAAAATTTACGGGCACCCTCCATCATAGAACTTCCCAACCAAAACGACCGTCTCCCTCGAAGCTATTTGACAAAATATGCCATGACCCCAGTATTAGCTGTTTCATTAATTGACATTTTCCCGCCGAAGGATCGGAGTACCGATATAGCGGGGGATTCTAAAGACTCACGCCTGAAATTTTATCTTTCCACGAGCCGATTTACGTAACAGCAGAAAACTGCTTGCGCATCTTGGCACAGGGCTTCTCTACATATACATAGATCGCATAGGATAAGATGAAAGAGATCGAGATACCTAGCAGTCCCTGCAAAGCAATGTGCATTTTAGGTAAATAAAAATAAATTACTTGCAGCACAGTATCATGTACTAGATACAGCGAGTATGACAGCAAACCAATAAATCGCATCCAATTCAAATTAAGCACTTGCATGAGTCCCCAATTTGGAAAACGGATCGCAGCTAAAAACATACAGTGTAGTGCAATCCCTTGAATAGTATAACGAAATGTAATGTCAAACTCTGGATTGCGATACAGCAGCGAGAACAAAATTAAAACGATCGATGCTGGAAAGCAGAAATATTTCCACAGTCGATCGGAACCATAGGGTTCATCTAATGCTGGATTGCCATTAACCGCTAAAGCAGAGCCAAATAAGATACTATCCATTCGAGTATCTGATAAATGAAAAATCCGCTTCTCTGGTGCTCCCATACCAAAAACTAGGAAGCACCTCCAAATTAACATGAGCAAGCAGATTCCCCAGAAAATCCACATTTGCTGTTTGCGACTCAAACGCATTTTGAGTATGCTGATGTAAAAGAAAGGAAAAATTAAGTAAAAGTGTTCTTCAACTGCCAGTGACCAATAGGCACCACTACCATTAGTTACTCCAGCAGGTCCCCAAAAAAATTCATAATAATTATAATAGTGTAGAGCTTGGCTTAAAAAGGCTGGCAACTGTATGTCCCCTTCAATTAAACCCAGCATTGTTAAGATAGCCCCTGCAAATAAAACTAAATAAAAAGGCGGAGCAATTCGCAAAACTCGCCGCCAGTAAAATTTTTTTAAGTTAATAATTTGATTTTGTTCGTATTCGCGTCTGAGCAATGTTGTAATTAGATACCCGCTGAGAAAGAAAAATATTGTCACCCCAAAGCCTCCGGGTATGATATGATTGATACCTGCATGGGATAAAAAAACCATTATAAAAGCAGCAGCCCGAATTCCATCTAAAGAAGGAATGTAAAATCTTGATGATGTCATAATATATAGCGCAGAGTATATAGCGCAGACTAGATTTTTGAATAATCGCATATTACTCTAAAGATTTTTTATATGTCTAGTCGATCTGGAGTGCAGTCATAAACCTTAGTATTTGTTGACAATTTTACTTAATACTTCGTTATATATTGCTAAGAAAACAAACAAATTTCCCCCTTCTGTGACATACTCCTACATCAAGCTGATTACAGCTATGATGTAGGCATCTTTGCAGCCCGATGAAGGGTATGCAAAATTTCCTTCACGGTACTGTTATC
>JBOFTL010000771.1:0-5322 GCA_051652045.1 Microcoleus sp.
GCTTGCTGCGTCTTCGGAAAAGCCATGACATCCCGAATCGACTCTTCGCCAGCTAACAGCATCACCAACCGATCCAAGCCGTAGGCAATGCCGCCGTGGGGAGGGGTTCCGTACTCAAACGCATCCAACAAAAAGCCGAATTTATTATAAGCTTGCTCGGTAGATAATCCGATCGCCTCAAACACTTTTTCTTGAATTTCCCGCTGATAAATCCGCAGGGAACCGCCGCCGACTTCCGTACCGTTTAACACCAAATCGTAAGCTTGAGCTCTCGCTGTTTTCAAATCGCCCATATCGTCGGGATGCGGTGCGGTAAACGGGTGGTGCAATGCCTCCAAACGCTTCTCGTCGGCATTCCATTCAAACATCGGAAAATCCGTCACCCACAGCAGATTAATTTTATCTTTGTCAATTAATCCCAAGTCATTCCCAACGTACAAACGCAATCTATCCAAAATCTTATTGACGGTTGGCGCGTCGGCTGCTGCAAATAACAACAAATGACCGGGTTTCGCGCCGGTGCGATCGAGCAATTCCTGTTTTTGTGCTTCAGTTAAATTATCTTTAATCGCGCCGATCGTATCGATTTCGCCATTCTCCCGCACCCGAATGAAAGCCAATCCCTTCGCACCGGCTTCGCTGGCTTCTTTAAACACATCACCTTTTTTGATCCGTTCGTTAGAAAAAACCTCATTACCGCCGGGAATCGGCAAAACTTTGACGATTCCACCCGCAGCAACTGCGCCGGAAAACACTTTAAATCCCGAATCTTTCATCAAATCGGAAACATCAACTAATTCCAAACCGAAGCGAGTATCCGGCTTGTCGCTACCGTAGCGATCCATCGCTTCTGCATAAGTCAAGCGCGGGAAAGGACAAGGTAATTCAATACCTTTTACAGTTTGGAAAATGTGGCAAACCAAACCTTCATTTAAAGCGATGATTTCTTCCACCGACATGAAACTCATTTCCATGTCCAACTGCGTGAATTCCGGCTGTCTGTCAGCGCGCAAATCTTCATCCCGGAAGCAGCGGGCAATTTGATAATATCTGTCAAAACCCGACACCATCAACAACTGTTTGAATAACTGCGGCGACTGCGGCAAAGCAAACCATTCTCCCGGATTCACGCGACTGGGAACTAAATAATCTCTCGCACCTTCAGGAGTCGCGCGAGTTAAAACAGGCGTTTCAATTTCCATGAAACCGCCGACATCTTCCAGATAGCGGCGCATCGATTTGACAACTTGATGGCGAAGTTGTAAATTCCGACTCATGCGATCGCGCCGCAAGTCTAAATACCGATATTTTAAACGCAAATCTTCCCGCACGTTTTCAGTTTCCGCCGTCGAAACTTGAAACGGCAATTGTTTGCGCACTGCATTCAACAACTCAATTTCATCGGCGTAAATTTCCACCTCGCCCGTAGCTAATTTGGGATTGAGGGAATCTTCGGGGCGACTGGTAACTCGCCCGGTAATTTTCACCACATATTCGTTACGCAAAGCATCCGCCGCCTGATAAGAATTCGGCGTGCGCTGCGGATCGCTGACAATTTGTACCAGCCCCGATCGATCGCGCAAATCTAAAAAAATTACCCCGCCATGATCGCGACGGCGATCGACCCATCCGTAAAGGGTGACTGTCTCTGTGATGTGTTCGCTTCGCAATTCGCCGCAGTAGTAAGTTCTCATGATTGGGGTTATGGACTAAGAAATTCAGCTTTTCAATTATGCAGCATGACTGAAACTTCGTTCAATTTCCAGCCAAATATACACTTATTTTAACCTTGGCTAATCAAACTTGGATCTAGATTCACGCGATCGAAGATCTAGATATCCTTTACAGGACTCAGATGCCCAAACTATATTGCTTGCAATTAGTGTGGGAGCGTCACACCAATCCATTCGCAGATCCAGCATTCCGCCAGGGGTTTAAACCCCCGTCTCACAGCACAAGTCGGTTTTAACCGACTGAAAATCTGGAAATTCAACTAGATCCAGTCGTCTTCAGACGACTTTCGCTATGAGACAGGGAATTGATTCCCTGTCGGACTTTCGGCTTAACTTTAATGCCCGATCGCCCTATAATGATAATTGTTATCATTCGCAGCAAGTTTCCATGCCCGCTACCTCCACAGCCGTACCGCCCGCGATCGACTTGGCTTTCATCGGTGCCGGCCCCCACGCCCTAACCCTCGCAGCACATATTTTGAAAAAACGCAATACCCTGCGGGATAAAATTTTTGCCTTCGATCCGAGTGGAGAATGGCTGGCGCAGTGGCGAAAGCAATTTGCAGCTTTGGAAATCGAACATTTGCGATCGCCCGCAGTGCACCACCCCGATCCGAATCCTTACGAATTGCGGAAATTTGCCGAAAATCGCCCCCGAGAATTGTTTCCCCCCTACGATTTGCCGGGAAGTCGGCTGTTTGAAGAATTCTGCAAAGATCGGATTCAAAAATGGGAATTGAGCGATCGAGTTTTTCCAGAAAAAGTAACAGAAATTAAGTTGAGATCTGGACGTTTTCACCTGTCATTTGCCGGGGGAAATAGCGCGATCGCCCGCAGGGTAATTGTTGCTAAAGGTAGCGGAAAACCGCATTTACCGGCTTGGATAGATCGAATTCCAACTCCCTATCCGGGGGAAAAAATCTGTCATTCTAATAATATAGATTTGCGCAATTTACAACTGCAAGGAGAGGAAATATTAATTATTGGAGGCGGCCTAACTAGCGGGCATTTAGCAGTAGGAGCAACTGCTAGAGGAGCGAAAGTTTTGTTAATGACTCGGCGCGATTTTCAAGAGAAGTTATTTGATGCCGATCCGGGTTGGTTGGGACCGAAATATCTCAAAGGATTTGCGGCGGAACCAGATTGGGAAAAGCGGTGGTTGACAATTCAACAAGCCCGCAACGGCGGCTCGATGACGCCTGCAATTATGACACAGTTGCGGAGACTTTCACACAGCAAAAAACTCAGCTTTCACGAACAATGTGAAGTATTTGGCGTGCGGTGGGAAGATAATAGGTGGACTGTTTGTTGTAATAATGGAGAGCAATTAAGGGTCGATCGAATTTGGTTGGCTACCGGCACCAAACCCGATATTAAAGCAGAACCTTTATTTCAAGAAATGTTAGCAACTCATCCTATTGAAATAGTTAAAGGTTTGCCAGTTTTGGACAAAAATTTGCGCTGGCCCGGATGCGAATTGTTTGTTACTGGGGCTTTAGCAGCATTGCAAGTAGGGCCGACGGCGAGGAATCTTTCGGGGGCGAGAATGGCGTGCGATCGCATTGTACCCGCGATCGTCAAACCAAGCATCGGACGATTTTAGATTTTAGATTTTAGATTTGCGATTTTTTTGATTATTCCGTTATCAGGCTGTGCCTGGTAACCCAAATCTAACAAGTTAAACCAGTTACAAATTATCAACAGTCAATCGATCGACTAAGAGGGCGGGCACGGGGACACCTTTCGACCTCAAACTCGAATATGCTACGCTCGTTATTCGAGTTTGAGGTCGAACCCTACAAACTCTCAACTAAACTATTGCAATTGAACGGCCGCCCGCTGAATTGGCAATACTTCCTCTAAAGTCAATTCGCGATCGGCAGTTAAGTGACTCGAACAACAAATCGTGCTGAAATAAATAGGGCGGCCCACAACTTGAGAAAAATGCTGTTCCAAAAGCAAGCGAGAAGTAATATCACCTAACAGTTCGGAAATATCCTTTGTCAACTGTTCGGTATCGTCGCGGTGGGTAATGCGGAATTGGAAAGGCGTTTGTTCGATCGAGCGTTTGATTTCTGCATCAAACTCATCTTCTTTCCCTCCCACAAAAGCCCAAGACTGATTTAACAAAAACTCCCAAGCTTCGGGAAAAATTTCTTGAATTTTTTCCAGAGGGTTTCCCGTTTTGTAAACCAAAGTAGCTGTTTTGCAATCCATGAATCCGACCTCGGGTAAAAGTTTAGTAACGTGTTGCGACAGGCTGTTTTATTTTCGCCCCGATTACTATATTCCTTGTTACCACTTAAGTCAATACTTTTTCATAAAAACCAACAATCCTCGATCGAGAGTTACCTGGAAACTCAAGAAACCGGATCGATCGTTAACTATCGACTGACTGATGACTGTTGTAATTGAACTATCGCCTCGCTATCTATCTCTAAAAAAATAATTTTAAAGCATTACCCTGTTACGACAAAAACCTAGTTTTTAGAGGTGTTTGATAGTGACAATCATCAACTGTCAACCATCGATGTTAGATGGCCGATCGAATAGCACCAGCTTGCACGGAGACAACAGGTTTATCGCATTTTTCTCGATCGGAGGCAGACACAAAAGGGATAATTCGAGCAGTGACTGTCGGTGTCACCATTTCAGCAGACAAAGGCTTTCCCAGGCGCAACAAATTTTCAAACACCGGCGCAGGTTCGGGACGGCTGAACAAATATCCCTGCATGATATCGCATTGATTCTGTTCTAAAAAAGCTAGCTCTGCTTTTGTTTCTACACCTTCAGCAATTACCGTCATCTTCAGACTGTGACCGAGCAAAATAACAGCCGTGGTAATCGCAGCATTTTGAGCATCCTCATTAGCATTGCGGACAAAAATCCTGTCAATTTTTAAAGTATCAAAAGCAAATTGTTTGAGGTATCCTAAAGTAGCGTAACCAGTACCGAAGTCGTCGATCGCGATCCGAATTCCCAAAGCTTTCAGCTTATTTAAAGTAGCCCCGGCAACAGAAGCATTTTCTACTAAAGCGCTTTCCGTCATCTCCAATTCTAAATGAGCAGGCTCTAAACCAGTTGTTTCTAATATTTCGACAATTTTGGCTGCGATATTCGGATCTGATAACTGTCTGGCCGACAAATTTACTGAGATTCTAAAAGGGGAAAAACCAGCAGCAATCCAACTAGCAGCTTGAGCGCAAGCTGACAGCAACACCCACTCGCCGATCGGAATAATCAAGCCTGTTTCTTCAGCCAGAGGAATAAATTCGGCAGGTGAAATGATACCGCGATCGGGATTTTGCCAGCGCACCAAAGCTTCGGCACCGATGATTTGCCCGGTAGCGATATCGACTTGCGGCTGATAGTAAACTTGAAATTCACCTTGTGCTAAAGCGCGGCGCAGCAAAGCTTCTAAAGCCAATTTTTCAGGAGAAACGACGTTTGCAGTGGCAGAGTCATTAACTAAATAATTAAGTCTGGCCTCTGCTTGTTGAAGCGCTTCTGTCAGCGGTTGAGTAATAGTTTGGTGTTTGGAGACGCGAGAAGAAATCGCCCCGAGCAACTCTACCTTAGTAAACGGCTT
>JBOFTL010000772.1:0-4752 GCA_051652045.1 Microcoleus sp.
GTAATTATTTATAATAAAAAATCGGTTTTAGCAAATCTAAAGCTGATTTTAATTATAACTGTTTAAGCGAACCTGATATCAGTTGCACGTTGCGAGAGCTACAAAGTCAAGCAGAGGTAAGGTGCGTTGCGCACCCACAAATAAAGTGCGCAATTTTTGTCAGAAATACATCAGCTAATGCCGGACAAAATCGCAAAACCCAGAACTGCAACAAACACGATCAGGGCATAAAATTGAGCGCGACCGCTTTCAAAGTATTTCAAACCTTCACCGGTAATCAGCGTCACCAAACCAGTTAAATTGACGACACCATCGACAACTCGCAAATCCACTTCCATGACTTGCCGCGCTAAACGGCGGCTGCCTTTGACGAAGAGAACTTCATTGATATCGTCGAGATACCACTTGTTAAGCGAGAACTTGTACAGCGGCTCGATCTTTTGCGCGATCGCACTTGGATCGATTTTTCGGCTCAGATACATCAGAGAAGCTAAAGTAATGCCCAGCAAAGCAATACCTACAGAGCTGCCTCCCATAATTAGAAATTCAGTCAAATCGAATTCGGCAGCGTGTTCTAAAACTTCTGCCAAAGATTCGCCTGGAGCGCGAACAAACTGCTCGAAATAATTAGCAAACGGCGTACCGACAAAACCGATTAGCACCGAAGGTACGGCCAGCAAGACTAACGGCAAAGCCATTGTCAGAGGAGATTCGTGAGGGAAATGGGCGTGTTCGTCGTGACTTTCGCCTGTTGGGGCCAATTCCTTAACATTCATTGCTCCAGGGCCGAAAACCAAACCGGGTTGCAGCAATTGCTGCTCTATCGCCTTGTCATTTCCCCGGAATTCACCCTCAAAAGTGGAGAAATACATCCGGAACATATAAAATGCCGTCATCCCCGCCGTCAGCCAGCTAACCAGCCATAAAGCGGGATTTGCAGCAAAGGCGCTGGCAAGGATTTCATCTTTCGACCAAAAACCGGCAAACGGGGGAATCCCGCAAATTGCCAAATTGCCGATTAAAAAGCAAGTTGCCGTAATTGGCATATATTTGCGCAAGCCGCCCATCATGCGCATATCTTGAGCGAGGGCGGGATTGTGGCCGACAACTGCTTCCATACCGTGAATTACCGATCCAGAACACAGGAACAGCATCGCTTTGAAGTAAGCGTGAGTCATCAGGTGGAAGAGTCCGGCACTGTAAGCGCCGACGCCCATTGCCATCACCATGTAGCCGAGTTGGGAGATGGTGGAGTAGGCGAGGCCTTTTTTGATGTCATTTTGGGTAATCGCGATCGAAGCGCCCAGAAATGCTGTAAAGCACCCAGTGCAGGCGATCAGGTTCATCACTGCGGGCAAGCCTTCAAACACCGGGTACATCCGAGCGATCAGGAAGACACCAGCGGCTACCATCGTCGCCGCGTGAATCAGAGCCGAAATCGGTGTCGGGCCTTCCATCGCGTCTGGAAGCCATACGTGGAGGGGGAATTGAGCGGATTTTGCCGCAGGTCCCAAAAATACCAGAACGCCGAAGAGGGTTGCCAGAGTTGCAGAAAGAGTGCCGGATTCGACTAAAGAGTGCAGGCGTTCGCCCATGACGCTGAATTCAAAGCTGCCGGTTGCCCAGTAAATGCCCAGCATTCCCAGCAGCAGGCCGAAGTCGCCGACGCGGTTGGTGACGAAAGCTTTTTGGCAAGCATCAGCAGCAGGTTTGCGATCGTACCAAAAGCCCACTAGCAGGTACGAGCACATACCTACCAGTTCCCAAAAGATATAGATCTGAACTAAGTTTGGGCTGACCACCAAACCCAACATCGACGAGCTGAAGATGCTCAGGTAAGCGTAAAAACGCACGTACCCGTCATCGTGAGCCATGTAGCCGTCGGTGTAAATCATTACCAAAAAGGCGACCGTAGTAACGATCGCCAGCATCACCGACGTGAGGGGGTCGATGATATAGCCCATAGTCAGTGAGAAGTCACCGGCAGAGGCCCATTCAATAATGCGGGTGTAAGGTGCGTGACCGTGAAGTTGACTCCAGAGCAATGCAAAAGAGAGTACCATTGACACTCCTAGCAGGGAGACGATCGCGATCGCATTCCCTTGCCGGATTTTGTTGGTGCCTCGGTTAAAAGTAATTAAGCCGAGGCCTACTAGCATTGCGCCTGCCAGTGGCAGGACTGGAATCAGCCATGCGTATTGATAAAGCAGTTCCATGACTGAGGTAGTTTAGATCTTTTAACTAGATTGCCAAGTTGCCAAAACTGTCCATAATTGTGACACACCCTCGGACGGCTGGGCAAAAATACTCGATCGAGTTCTCGAGTTCTGTCGGTCGAGCAGATAGTAGAAGCGACTGTATGGACAAATCTTACTGGCAAAATTCGCTGCAATTTTGTATCGAAAGATCGAGTCTTCAACAATTCCACTTCTGCAAATAACCGACAGCCAGCCGCCAGAGTGAAGGGGAAACATATTCTTCCCACTCTCGTTGTGTCTTTTCCTCCAACTTACCTTTTGACTGCTTCTTGAGGTTGCAGCAATTGATTTTTGCTGGAGTACATAGTTTCTAGCATCCAAGAATCGAGAGTCCGCTGCAGTTCTTCGCGTCCTTGATAGTGTTCAAATCGAAACAGAACTTTATCGCCATCAAATAAAATCAGCGTCGGCAAGCTTGTCAAGCGGTAGGTGTTGGCTAATTTAAAACTTTGGTCAGCATTAACCCCTACTACCTTCAACTCGCCAGCCCACTGGGCGGAAAACTTTCTTAGAGTAGGCTCGACCGCGCGGCACAAACCGCACCAAGGAGCCCAAAAATGAACTAAAACCGGGGTAGAAGCTTCAAAAACCTCTTGTGCAAAAGTGCGTTCGCTAACGGACAACACCATGATCCCTCAAAAATAAATAATTTTTTTCTATCCTAGGGATCATGCTACCAGTCTATGCTCCCCGTCGCACGGATTAGTAAGGGATGAATTTTCCAAAGCAAGCCAATAAAAATGGCTACTCCCAAATATGAAGGGCGAAGAAACTCTATCAAATTAAGGGTTTGGCGTTTTTGGAGGATTGCTGAGAACGGAATTATCGAGGTGCGAGATTTGATGGTTTCAAAGGATTCTCCAAAACGGGCAGCCAGTCGCCTGTCGCCGTGCCAAACTCCAAACAGGTGGTGGAGGATCAAACCGAAAGAAGTAACGAGGGTAAAGCTAGTGCCGATCCACAGGGTATGGGCGATGCACCAAATTACCTGTCCCACCATTTGCGGGTGGCGGGTGATGCGGATGATGCCGGTTTCGTAGAGGTGAACTTGGGGTTTTTGGACGGCCGCAATTTCTAGAAGGTTGAAAGTTGCCGGGTACAGAAACAAGAAGGAAATTGCCGAAAGTACCCACACGATCGGTTTGACGGCAGGTACGCCCTGCAACTGCCACATCTGCACGCCGTCGTAACGGTGGTTGAAAAAGTAGACAACCAACACCACAGCTAGCGGTAAACTGACAAGGGCAAACAACACGCGGTAAAGTCTTGCACCGATCAGCTTTTCGCCTGTTGGCCGGAGGGCTGCCAAGCCGCTGTGGGCGATCGCAAAACCCAATAATAGGCCCAACATAATTAAGTGGCTGTCTGGCGCCAAATCTATTGTCATTGTAAATATTAAGAAAAGTTATTGATTGGAGGCCGATTTGTGTCACAAAGTATCTAAAGGAGCATTCAGGGGTTATCAGTCATCAGCCATCAGCCATCAGTCATTAATGACTTGATAACAACTCAAGCCCGCCCCCACACCAACTGACAATTAGATATATGTCTGACCTTCCTTTCACTTTAGACCAGTTACGCATTCTCAAGGCGATCGCCTCTGAAGGAAGCTTCAAACGCGCCGCTGACAGCCTGTACGTATCGCAGCCAGCAGTTAGCTTGCAGGTGCAAAACCTAGAGAGACAGTTGGACGTGCCGCTGTTCGACAGGGGCGGGCGGCGGGCGCAACTCACCGAAGCCGGACACCTGCTGCTGAGTTACGGCGAGAAAATTTTATCGCTTTGCCAAGAAACTTGTCGAGCTCTGGAAGATTTGCAAAATCTTCAAGGGGGTACTCTGATCGTGGGGGCTTCGCAAACCACAGGTACGTACCTGCTGCCGCGAATGATCGGGATGTTTCGCCAAAAGTACCCCGATGTAGCGGTGCAGCTTCACGTTCACTCGACGCGCCGCACGGCGTGGAGTGTGGCTAACGGACAAATCGATTTAGCGATTGTCGGCGGAGAAATACCTACCGAACTTGTAGAAGCTTTAGAAATTACTCCTTACGCTGAGGATGAACTGGCTTTGATTCTCCCTCCATCTCACCCGATGGTGGAACAAGAAACGATCGAAAAAGAAGACCTTTACCAATTGCAGTTTATTTCTCTGGATTCGCAGTCTACAATTCGGAAAGTAATCGATCAGGTGCTGTCTCGCAATGGCATTGATACCCGCCGCTTGAAAATCGAGATGGAACTAAATTCGATCGAAGCTATTAAAAATGCCGTTCAGTCAGGATTGGGTGCTGCATTTGTCTCGGTTTCTGCGATCGAAAAAGAGTTGCAGATGGGCGTCTTGCACAAGTCTAAAATGGAGGAGGTTGTGGTTAACCGGGTGCTCTCACTGATTTGCAATCCCAACCGCTATCGTTCTAAAGCTGCAGAAGCTTTCAGCACGGAAATTTTGCCCGTGTTTGCTACTTATTCCAGCACCAAGGAGCGGCAAAATGCCC
>JBOFTL010000773.1:0-3700 GCA_051652045.1 Microcoleus sp.
TATCTCTTGGGCGGAGGCAATTCTGTTTACCCCTCTCAATAGTGTATCGAACTCGTTTTTGCGTAAGTCCTATGGAAGCTGAAATCTGACACCAATGCCCAAAACCAAACAATAAGCAAAGATTTTACATAAAATCTCATATTTTTAGCTTTTAAACCCGGTTTCTCGCTTGTTTGTTGAGAATATTGCAAGTTCTCATTTGAAACAATGTTTTTTCTTCTTACCATCTCAAAATGGCAAATCTCAGCAATGGGTTTTGGCAAGAGTCGGGCGTTGGCTTTCGATATTGGCGATCGCTGCGCTAATTGCACTAAGCATTCCTAATTTACCACAAAAAATACAGTTTGTAAAACCACAAATCATTAATTTTTAGGACTCGTGCAAAAATCCATTTTTACTTCTGTTTTAATAGCTGAAATTTAACCGAGCTTTAGCTAGGATTGAAGAACTAAAGTTCGATCTAAATCTCTAACTATTAATGCAATGGAACTCTCAATTATTGGCGATCGCCATTACATATTAGGTCTGGCTGCACTGCTAAAATCCATAGACCTCAACATCACTCCCGATAAGAGTTTACCTGTAAATATTAGTATCATTTCAACGGGAATCAATCCCCAACAAAAGCAACAGTTGCAGGAGTGCTGTAAATACGAGATTGACTGGCAAGAACTCAAACCTAACTACGGCGAATTACTATCACTATCGGGTTCTCAACTCACCTATGCGAGATTGGAGCCGGAGAAATATAGCAAAGCTAAAGATCGGCTGATTTGGCTAGACAGCGATACGATCGTCCTGGGAAGCCTAGAGCCTTTGTGGAATGTAGAATTTCAGGGAATGCCAATAGCAGCAGTGCCCAACGCTTGGGGAAATCCGAACGATTCGGGCGATCGCCAGCCTTATTTTAATGCAGGAGTTTTAGTTTTCAACATGAAGATTTGGCTGGCAGAAAAACTGTCAGAAAAAATGATGGCCGACGCTAAAATCAACCTGTGGTCTGATTGCGACCAAGGTACTTCAAATTATGTTTTAGGCAGCAGGTGGAAGCAACTAGATCCGATTTGGAACAATCACAATACAGAAGATTATTCAACCAGAGTAATGCACTTTATATCCCATCCGAAGCCTTGGGAAAGCTCGCACCCAAATCAATTATGGCTGGAGATGCTATCTCAAACGCCATTTAAAGATGAAATACAAAAAATCAAACATAATTCCGAGTGGCTGTTAGACTTAAAGCTAAAATGCGACAGGTGGGACCCGTGGCTGAGACATCCCGTGCAAAAAATTAAAAGCTACTTGAAACATCACTATCAGTAATTGACAATTGACAGTTGTCCGATCGCGTTTGGTAACATCGGTGGTAGATACTTGTAGGGGTGAAGCATTCGGGCGATAATCTCTGAAATAAATTTCAGGATTTATATCCGAATGCTTCACCCTGGGGGCCTGCGCGATCGACACAAATTGTGTCGCGAACATAGGAATTATGGTATACAATATTCTTAGGTGTTTCGCGCGGGCTTGAGATGACAAACAATCGGTTAGAATCCTTTCGCACGGCGTTTCAAAACTTGCAACTGCTGCCGCTTGTTACCCCAGAGCAACTCAGGCGCTTTCGAGTTGAATATGGAACAGAACTTTTAGAGGAACTCGAACAATTAGTTGAAGATTGCTCGGGTCTCAATAATAAGATTATTTTTACCGGCCATCGAGGTTCGGGTAAATCGACATTATTAGCTGAATTTTGCCGTCGGATAGACGATCGCTACTTTACTGTTTTTTCTCGATTTCTGACTTAATTGAGATGTCCGATGTCAATCACGTCAATATTTTGTTTGCGATGGCCGTGCAACTGATGGAATCTGCCGAAAATCGCCAAGTGAGGATTGGTTCTAAGACCAAAAAAGAGTTTTATAAATGGTTTAGCAAGCATACCCATACGGAAAGCAGCTCGATCGATTCTAGCCTCGAAATAGAAGCAGGAGCAGAAGGCGGTGTAGGAGCTTGGTTTGCTAAGTTTTTTGCCAAGTTGAAAGCCACGCTTAAAGCAAATTCGGTAATTCGCGAGGAAATTACTACCGAGTTTGCACGGCGGATTTCTGATTTAGTCGATCGCATTAACGATATTGCGGCAGCAATTCAAGCTGCATCAAAAAAAGAAGTTCTCGTAGTCATTGATGATTTAGATAAACTAGATTTAGATTTGGTCGATCGCGTTTATCGGAATAATATCAATGCTCTATTTCAGCCATCTTTTCGGATTATCTACACGATTCCGATGGCGGCGACGCGAGATATGTCTTTGCGCGGTATTCTGCGCAATGCGACTAACAATCAAATTCAGTCGATGTGGGCGACAAAGTTTTTTGCTCGCGGGTGCGATCGCACGGCCGGTGTTGTTCCCGTTTCTGCTTCAATGGACTTGTTCGAGAAAATTTTGTACAAGCGGATTCCGCCTCAGTTAATCGAACCAGAAGTTGCTCGAAAACTAATTCTTAAAAGTGGTGGCGCATTACGAGAATTGATTCGGTTGGCAAGTCAATGTTGCCAGTTATGTTTGGTGCAGTTGCGGCGAAATCCAGAAAATCAAACTTTCGTTATCACGGCAGAAATTTTGCAAAAAGCAGTCACGAATTTGCGCATTGAGTTTACCGAACCTCTAGGACAAAAGGACTATGAAGTTTTGATGCAAGTTTACAACGATTGCGCTCCAGAAGATGGGATGAATCAAAACTTTTTAGATTTGCTGCATACGCTATACATTTTGGAGTATCGCAACGATGATTTGTGGTTTGGCGTACATCCGATCGTCCAAGATATTTTAGAGAAGCGCGGATTAATTGGCGTGGGGGGATAAATGAATGACGAAACTATTCAGGAACAAATTTCCGATAACGAGGAAAGTTACGATCGATTAATTGTGACGATCGAATCAAGTCGCGGAATGCTATCCTTGTTTGTTGCTTCCTGCAACGATCGCGCCTTTCGAGATAGTATTATCCAACGCTACGAAACAGAATTGGCAGACACAATGCCCGGTTATCGAGTGCAGTTGAATTTTCAGGAACCGAGTTTGCGATCGGGCTTAGAACAATTAGTCGCAAAACATCCCGAATTACAAGCAGGAAATGCCGCCGTATTGACGGTGACGGGTGCAGAAGACTTGCTGCCAGTCGCATTAGGAAACGGAGAAACACGGACAGAAATCGATCGCTTTTTCGGTTATTTGCAATGGACGCGAGAAGGATTGCGAGAATTTCCTTTTCCGATCGTGGTGTGGGTGACACCGCAAATTTTAAAACAAATGAGTTTCAAAGCGCCGGATTTTTGGAGTTGGCGCACGGGAGTATTTCGGTTTGTAGCAACGGAGGAGACTGCAATTAAAACACCGACTCGGACGCATGAGTTGCAATCGATAGTAACAGAGGAGTTAGAAAGCTTACCGTTAGATGAATTGCTGGTTAGCGTACAGCAAATTGAAGCGGAACAAGGATTGCGATCGCCCGCGCTAGCAACATTGTACGATCGACTCGGACAAGCTTACCGCAGTCGGGTGAGATCGGGAAAAGTGGAGAATGTTCAGCAGGAAATTGAGTTATCGATCGCGTATTTCCAAAAGGCTATCGATCTGCAAACGATGCTGGGTGACAAACTCAATCTTGCCAATACCCTAAGTCGTTTGGGCAACTTTTAC
>JBOFTL010000774.1:0-1613 GCA_051652045.1 Microcoleus sp.
CCGACAGACACGGGCAAAGGCTATACTTTGGCACAGAAAATGGTAGGGAAAGCTTGCGGTTTAGCAGGCGTTCGTCCCGGCACATCTTGCGAACCGGTGATGACAACTGTCGGTTCCCAAGATACCACCGGACCGATGACTCGGGACGAATTAAAAGAACTTGCTTGTTTGGGATTTAGCGCCGATTTGGTAATTCAAAGTTTCTGCCACACTGCGGCTTATCCGAAACCTATCGATGTTAAAACCCATCACGAACTGCCCGATTTTATGTCTCAGCGGGGAGGCGTAGCTTTGCGGCCGGGAGATGGCATCATTCACTCTTGGCTGAATCGGATGTTATTGCCGGATACGGTAGGAACTGGTGGCGATTCGCACACTCGTTTTCCGTTAGGAATTTCTTTCCCTGCGGGTTCGGGGTTGGTAGCTTTTGCTGCGGCTTTGGGCGTCATGCCTTTGGATATGCCGGAGTCAGTTTTAGTCAGGTTCAAAGGTGAATTGCAGCCTGGAGTAACGCTGCGGGATATCGTGAATGCAATTCCCTACGTGGCGATGCAAAAAGGTTTGCTGACTGTCGAGAAGCAGAACAAGAAAAACATCTTTTCTGGGCGGATTATGGAAATTGAAGGCTTGCCGGATTTGAAAGTCGAGCAAGCTTTTGAATTGACTGATGCAACTGCGGAACGTTCTTGTGCGGGATGCACGATTAAACTCAGCGTCGAAACAGTTTCCGAATACATTCGTTCCAACGTGTCGCTGCTGAAAAATATGGCAGCACGGGGCTATCAAGATGCGCGAACAATTATGCGCCGCGTGGCGAAGATGGAAGAATGGCTGGCAAATCCAGTGCTGCTAGAAGCTGACGCCGATGCCGAGTATGTCGAGATAATTGAGATCGATTTGAATGAAATAAAAGAGCCGATCGTCGCTGCTCCCAACGACCCAGATAATGTTAAATTATTGAGTGAAGTTGCGGGCGATCGAGTTGACGAAGTATTTGTCGGTTCTTGCATGACAAATATCGGTCATTACCGAGCAACTGCGAAGGTATTAGAAGGCGAAGGTGCAGTGCAAACCCGCCTGTGGATTTGTCCGCCAACTCGGATGGACGAACAGCAGCTTAAAGAAGAGGGATATTACGGCATTTTTGGTGCTGCTGGCGCGCGTACCGAAATGCCCGGTTGCAGCCTCTGCATGGGCAATCAAGCGCGGGTAAAAGATGCGACGACGGTGTTTTCAACTTCGACTCGCAACTTCAACAATCGCATGGGCAAAGACGCGCAAGTTTATCTCGGTTCTGCCGAATTGGCGGCAGTTTGTTCGCTGTTGGGTCGGATTCCTACAGTTCAAGAATACACTGATATTGTGGCGAAGAAAATCGATCCTTTTGCCAGCGATTTGTATCGGTATTTGAACTTCGATCGCATTGCCGGATTTGAGGATGAAGGGCGAGTTATTCCCTTAGAAGATTTGCCCCGAATTGAGGATATTTTGGGCATTCCTTCGGGTGTTTTGAGCAAGTAAATTCGGGGCGGGCGATATCGCCCGCCCTTGGTTTGCGATCGAGTTCGTATTACAAACCGACGGACTGAAGTCCGTACTACGAACCTACGGAC
>JBOFTL010000775.1:0-4824 GCA_051652045.1 Microcoleus sp.
GTTGACAGTTGACAGTTGACAACTATTAACTATCAACTATCAACTATTCACTACTAACGATAACCATCAGCTATCAACTCTCAACTCTCAACTCTCAACTCTCAACTATGAGGGCGGGCACTTGGGCACCGCCCCTACCTAAGAGGGCGGGCACGGGGGCACCGCCCCTACCTCAACTATCAACTATCAACTATCAACTAATTAATGACGATCGACCAATTATTGATGCTGGCTGCGGCCGGACTGTTTGCCGGAATTCTCGCTGGTTTTTTAGGCATTGGTGGCGGTACGGTACTCGTACCGCTGTTAGTAGCTCTTCAATATTCGCCGGTGCAAGCAGTGGCTACTAGCAGTTTGTCGATCGTTATTACGGCAATTTCTGGCAGTTTCCAAAACTGGCGGATGGGCTACATCAGTTTCAGTAAAGTCGCAGGTATCGGATTTCCGGCTGTAATTACAGCACAAATCGGCGTTTATTTAGCTGGCATATTTCCTGCTTATTTGTTGTTAGTTACTTTTGGATTGTTGCTGTGGTTGAATATTTATTTGGTAGAAGTTCGCAAACAGTTGACTGCTAAAAAACAAGCGGAAGCGGAAGGTATCGATGAATCTGGGGCGATCGCCCATTCTCAATTATCGCATAATTCAAATCTTCTATTCAATCCAATTTTTGCGAGAATTCTAACTGGAAGTGCGGCCGGTTTATTAGCGGGTTTGTTTGGCGTGGGCGGGGGCATAATTATGGTGCCGCTGCAGATTGTGTTGTTGGGAGAAGGGATTAAAAAAGCAATTCAAACTAGCTTGGGCGTTATCGTAATTACAGCTATTTCGGCAACGGCGGGACACGCGGTGAAGGGAAATGTTTTGTGGGTTGTCGGGCTGGTTTTGGGCGGTGGCGGTTTGTTGGGGGCGCAGATGAGTACGCGGTTTTTGCCAAAATTATCCGATCGTACTGTTAGTTTAGCCTTTCGATCGCTCTTGGCAATTTTGTCAGTTTATATTTTTTGGCAGGCTTGGCAAAATTTTAATCCAGGCTAATTATACCAAATTCGGGTTTCCTACCCCGGTTATCGTTGAAGAGGGGGGAGGGGGAGAAATTAGTTCGCTTTACCAATTACCAATTACCAATTACCAATTACCAAAAAATATTAAGGATTTTGAGTAAATAAATATATCTCATCTTGCTGGTATTTGAGTTGAAATTTAGAAGTATTTTTTAACTCAGTTATCAGGTTGCTAACAAAATCTCGATCGCTCATCCAGCCGGGATAGCGTTGATTCAGCAATACGTACTCAAATTCTGTCAGATTTGCAGGTGGCTGGTGAGCTTGAGTTAATTTTACCACAGGGCGGTGCGTTAGGTGCGGAGCCAGGTGAGAAGTTGTTAAAACGCTGCCTTTTGTATTAACGAGGGCGATGGCTGCTTGAGAAGCTTGCCAAGTTGCGATTTCATCTAAATAAATACTCCAAAAATAGCCGTATTTTGCCAACAGCAAAAATGCGATCGCCGACCAAATTACGATATATTTAGAAGTGGCAAGCTGGGGAAATGGCAATCGATCGAGCAATTTATCAAAAATCTTAATTCCCGCACGCTCTCTCGCTGCTAAAGTGTCAATTACAGCTACAAATAAAAATGGTAAAATCGGAATCGAATACTGATGAATTAAATCCCGCTGAGCCGGAAGATCCGAAAGAACGTTCATCGCTAACATCGGTACCGCACTAATCAAAGGCGTCAAGTAACGCGGCGAAATCCACCAAATCACAGGCAATATAATTAAGGCTAAATATATCATAGTATCTGGAGCCAACAAACGACCCAAAACTAGATGCGGTTTCAAGATTAAATTAACAGCTATTTCTAAAACCGAACTGCCTAAATACTCGTAGCGCCCGACTCCCGCGTGTTCTCTTCCCTGATTGAAATAAGGGATAACTGCTTGAGTAGCTATCAGGAACCAACCAGCGCCTAGAAACAGCGCGATCGCACCACACAAACGCTTTTTTTCAAAAAAGAACAACCAAACACCCATCGCTGCCACAGTTAAAGATAGCGCGGCTTTGCAGCTTAAAACTAATACAATCGCAGCACAAAACCATAGAGTTTTATGCAGCCGCGCGGCCAAAATTGCTGCTAGCATTGCCGGCAACGCAATTACTTCGGGATGGAAGTCGAAGAGGTTGACATTAAACACTAAAGGATAGAGCAGATAGGCAAGGGCGATCGACCGCGATATGCTATTATTTAATCCGGCTTGTTTTGCCAAACTCCATACGGGTAAAGCGCCTAATGCTAGGGAAACTGCTTGCACCAACAGCAACCAATGAACGTCGGGATATATTTTGTAAAGTACCGCCAAAGGATACATCACCCCAGCGGCGTGATTTCCCATGTGATGAATGTCGAGAAATGAGGAAAATGGCGTGATTTCCATCCCGATTAAATAGGCTACTTGATCGTAAATTCCCAATTCAAAAGCGTTGGATTCAAATAAAGCGTGTCGCGCGCTGCTGGCAATAAAAAATATTAAGGATGTCAGGGCGATCGACCAACTTACAGGATACTTTTTTAAGTGTTTAAAATCGTTCATAATATTTGAGAGTGCCTGTCTTTTCAGGTGTGCGCCGCCCACTTATACCATTTCTCTAAAATCTCAACCTGCCTAATTATATTGTAGGTTGGGTTAAATTTAGATCTTGCACCATTATCAATAAACCTCAAATTGCGTGCCTCCTCAATAAAAAACTCGCTCTTTTGTAAAAGCGAGTCAAAGAATTATCCAATTCAAATTCAATTACAAAAGCGGTTGCAACCGCCTGTTAATTCAAGCTCAACTGCACCAAAGTATCCGGTGCGAGGAAGTGAGAAATGTGATAAGCCCGCTCTTCTGTTTTGAGCAGGATTTTTTCGTAGAGGTAGCGAGTCCCTCGATCGCCCAAACTTTCTGCTTGTCCTGCTTGACGGCGCAGCAAACCAATAATAGCTTGTTCTGCTGCTAAGTCGTGTTCCAGCATTTGGCGGCAGGAATATACGCCATCAGATTCCGGAGTGAAACAGCACAACTCGGCTAACTTGCTGAAACCAGCAGCCGGTATCCCGCCCAAACCGTTCAACCTTTCGCCCAATTCGTGGACGCTATCTTGAGCTTCTCCGTAACTTTCTTCAAAAAATTTGTGCAAGGAGTAGAATTCTGCCCCTTCCACCACAAAATGATGTTTTTGATATTGCAGGTATAAAGCTTGAAGACTGGCCAGCAGCGCGTTCATCCCTTCACAAATCGGTGCTGTGACTGAATGTTCCAGCATAACAGGGTTATCGGCGATGTGGCCAAATTGTCTCAATGCACTCTGAGTCTCAGCCATAGGTGTTTTCCTCTCAACAAGCAGTTTTATTGCTAATAGAGTCAGTGTAGCACCCAAAAATTACCCGTCAAGCAGCGCTGGGGTCGATCGAACCCTGCTACTTGAAGATTTTGTAAAGTAGCAAAATTTTTTACCAAATCTATTGAGAATAATTTGCAGTTGCGTTATGCTCTACAAAGCAGCTCGTTCAGAATACTTCCTGAAAATGGAACGGAGCGACAGCAAAATTTAATGCAAATCATTATTGTTGCCAGAAAACATGAATCCAGCAGAACCCGAATTAGAAACCTGTGACATCGTGCAAGTCAGTTGGTCGGAACGATGGCAAGTTTACCGACGCTTGCAAGAACTAGAAATTCCCTGCTGGTGTGCAGTTGACCGACCTTTGCGGGTCAAAGTGAATACCCCCAAACAAGTGGCTCAACTAGGCAGCGTGTTGAGGCAATTTAGCGCCTCGCGACGCGAACTGGTTCAGTTGCTGGACCGCTGCTGGCAAACTGCCTACAAAGCATGAGTTCAGAAAGATGTGATTAACCAAAAAAAACGCAGGAGTAAGGACAATGTATAAATTTTGCAAGCAAGTTTCGGAATTCAGCTTAGAGGGAGAAATCCTCGGCCTAATTTTTAAGGATGGATATAAACTTAAATATTTGCGAATTAGTAACGATCGCGGAGTAGAATACTTAGTGAAACTCTGCAAAGAATTGCGAGAATCTTTCGGAGAAGTTTTGCAGCAAGGATTGAAAGTTCAGGTTGCTGGGGAGAAAGAATTAAACTTAAAAAATGGCAAACTTAAATTAAAGGCTCACACCCTGAAACTTGCGATCGAGCATCAAGAAAACAAACAGCTAGATTTCACCAATGCAAGGCGGGTAGAGGAATCTGAAGGGGCGATCGATCTAGAAACAACCAATTGTATTGCAATATCTCAAGCGGCAAACAATTCAGCAAAACCCAAGGCCAAAATATTAGTATGTCAAAAATCAGACTGCCAAAAACGCGGCGGCGCAGCAGTATGTAAAGCTTTAGAAAATGCTCTAAATTCTCAAGGATTGCAAGGGCAAGTAACAGTTCAAGGAACTGGATGTCTCAAACAGTGCAAAGCAGGACCGAATATAGTTTTGATGCCAGACAAAACCCGCTACAGTCGCATCGCACCAACCGAAATTCCAGCATTAATTGAAAAACATTTTGCAGCAGCTAAAGCTAATGGGTAATTGGTAATTGGTAAGGGGTAAGGGGTAAGGGGTAAGGGGTAATCGGTAATCGGTAATTCTCCCACTCTCCCCCTCTTCCACTCTCCCCCTCCCCCCTTCTTCCTTCTGAAGCGGGCGATCGAACTTGCGATCTTAATAGCTCAATTTGCAGGCTATTTGGCTAAAAAAACCTAAAAATTGCAAAAGCAGTCTCTTAGCGACTTCCTCTCGGAGAATGTATGAGGATAAACTGTAACTTGAG
>JBOFTL010000776.1:0-3798 GCA_051652045.1 Microcoleus sp.
TACCAGTATCGCCAAGAAAGTAGGTGCAACCGTACCGAACGTAGCGGGTGCGGGCAGTGGTGACTTAGCAACACAAAATCACCAATTATTGTTAGGAAATCGGCAAATTGTGCGGGCGATCGCTCAAAAACTAGGCGTGCAACTGCCAGCTCCTCCACAATTAAGCGGCAGCATGGTCAAGCAAAATAACGCGCTGTTGCAAGGCAACCGCAATGCTTTAAGCGCGATCGCCGCCAAAGTCGGTGCAGCAGTGTCTAAATAGTAAAATAGGTAATGGGTAATGGGTAATGGGTAATGGGTAATTGGTAATGGGTAATTGGTAATGGGTAATTGGTAATGGGTAATGACCTAAGTAAGTCGGTACAAAAATTCAGAACTATGTCCGGAGCGAGCGTAACGCAGTGAAGCGTTAGCCCAGCGATCCGTTCGCCGAAGGCGTTCCCGAAGGGTAGGAAAGCATAAGTCCTACGGACAGGCTTCGCCAACGCAAGGTTTTTATACACTTCATACTTTGTTACACAGCTTTGTTTATTCGCGCCTACCTACTTATCTCCCTGTTGCCTGTTGCCTGTTGCCTCATTTTTGAGTTTAAAATTATTAGAAAAAATTCCCATATATAAAATCAGTAACCGAGTGTTTGGATTGAGGAAATTTCCCTGTTGCCTGTTGCCTATTGCCTGTTGCCTATTGCCTATTGCCTATTCCCTATTGCCTGTTACCTGTTGCCTGTTGCCCCTTCAAAAAGATTTCCCTGTTGCCTGCTGACAAGCAAAGCAATAACTTGCAAGCTCGATCGCGCGCCGATCGTGTTAAGTTATTGGTATGTAAAGATCGAATCCTCTAGCAACCAGATTGGCACTTACCGTTTTCTAACCCGTCAAATACTTCTACTTCTATTATAATCAAAAATTGATAAAAAGTTAACAAATCTCATCATTTCTACCTGCTGCTTTCTGGCACTAGGGTGCTTTTCGGAGAAAAACTTATGCTCCCAGAACAACTACAGCGCATTATCGGTTACTTTCTCGACGAAGCTGCCGAACACCTGCACACTATCGAACAAGGACTGTTGAACCTGCCAAGCACTGTTCAAACTCCTCAAAGACTGCACCAACTGATCCGTGCCTCCCACTCGCTTAAAGGCGGGGCTGCAATGCTGGGATTTAGCAGCATTCAGCGAATCGCCCACCGCCTGGAGGAATATTTAAAACTGCTGAGAGAATGCCCGATCGCCGTTGATAGTAGGTTGCAATTGCTGTTTCTGCAAGTTTTTGATACCATAGGTTCCCTCGTGCGGAAGGTTTCTAAAAGTTTGGGACTCGATCGCGAAGAAGCAAACCAACTACTGTCAACCGCCGAACCAACTTTTGACGAACTTGATGCTTATCTGAGAGTGCTGATTCCGACTCGGCTGACTGTCAGGGCTACCACAGACGAACACCTTCACGTTCTGTCCGGTTACTGCCAGAACTTCAGTAGATTTTCCGCCTTCATCGCCTCCCGCGTCGGTTTGCTAGGAGGTACGATTACTCACAGCGAAATGGAAGATTCCGGTATCCGCGTGGCGATAGACATCTATCTACCGCCCTACAGCAGCCTCGAAAGCATCCGCCAAGCTGTCGAACTCTCCGGGGCGACAATCGGTACAGTCCAAACGCAGCGGGACTTTTCGATGCTAGCAGCGGCCGAGTATCCTGTTTACCACAGGGCGATCGACGCTCCCGCAACTTGCAGGGGATGCCGTTACTATTACGGCAGAAGTGACGGCGGCTATCACCTCAACTGTACGATACATCCCCACGGCCCGGAAGAGGAAAATTGCCGCGATCGTGAAGTTGAATAGGAAGAAAGCAGTGGAGAGTTAAGAGTTGAGAGTTGAGAGTTGTCATCAGTCAGAAGGAAGTGAAGTATTAGGTAGTAGGTGGTAGGTATGAGGTGGCAGATCTTAGAAAAAACCTAAAACCTAAAACCTAAAACCTAAAACCTAAAACCTAAAACCTAACTGATGGGTTCTGACTTTTTGCTGCGGAAAATACTGATGCGTTCCTTCAGCGTTGATACCGCAATTGCGATCGATTGCCTCATGCTTGCAGGATGTTGGATCGCCCAACCATTGATGGCGAGACAAGTAATTCCCAACAATAACAATATGTACGTTGGAGCCATAACTACGCCGATCGCAAACCAACTAAAAACATGAAATATCATTGCAGCAGCGCAGAGACTGGCAACCGCTGCAGATGCCCGCACTTGCGATCGAGGGCGATCGAACCCTGTCAAAATCCCTGTTAGTAAAGTTGCCAGCAAATTTGCCGGAACTAAAAAGGCACAGATGCCAATGCAGTATGTATGCGAAAAGTGATTAATGGTATTGAAGTCCAGCATCAGTATAATTGTCCGGCCTGTTGAATACATTTAGAATAGCTTAACTTGACTTGACTTTGACATCTTGTCACTCATACCCTAGTCTAATATTTTTCCATTTTTGTCGCTCCCAAGATACATTTTTTTACCTTGCTTTGGGCAACGACAATCCGTTTATAATAAATTTTATTACAAAATATTAATTTTTTTTGAAATCCCATCATTTGCCCTCATAATTAGAAGTGAGAAGGGCAAGATTTTAAGTGTCAGAGTCCGTAAAGATGTTTAACAGCGGGCGTTTTTCCAAAACTTTCTCACACCAACATAACTACCCGTTAATTCTCTGTGTAATTCTCTGCGTAATTCTCTGTCTGTGAATTATTGGTTGGCTAATTCTCCGGTCGTTAATTTGAGGTAGATCGCAATAATTCCTCAGCTTGTTGCTGGTGGAAGGGTATTCAATGTAGGTGAGTGAGACAGAACGATCTCCGAATTGTATTTTATCGAGTTTCAGGCAGGAAACAGACAAAATGGATCGAGCGATTACAAATACAGAAATCCCAGAAGTTGACTTAAGCAACTGCGACAGAGAACCAATTCACATATCGGGACACATTCAGCCGCACGGCATACTGATTGCAGTGCGGGAACCCCAACTAGAAATACTGCAAATTAGTGAAAATGCGCGAGATTTATTAGGAATAGATCCTCGAAGCGCGATCGGTCAAGATTTGAGCTTATTTTTAGAAGAAGTTGAGCTAGAAAAACTCAAGATTTGCTTGCTGAATGAAAACTTAAAAAGCGTCAATCCGATTAAATTATCTCTAACCAAAGCAGGGGGAACCTTAGACTGTGACTGCATACTTCACCGCTACGACGGCATCACAATCGTTGAATTAGAACTGGCGTCCAGCAAAGAAAATATTTCTGTTTTTAGCTTTTATCATTCATTAAGAGCTACGATCGCCGAAATTCAGAGCGCAAAAAACCTCAACAGCCTGTGTCAAAATACTGTAGGAGAACTGAGAAAACTCACGGGATTTGACAGAGTAATGGTATATAAATTTGACCCGGAAGGTCACGGATATATCATCGCTGAAGCCAAGAACGAACATTTCATATCTTATTTAGGCTTAAACTATCCCAGTTCCGACATTCCCAAACAAGCCAGAAAACTTTATACAGTAAATTGCCTGAGATTGATACCTGATATTCACTACAAACCAGTCGCAATTTTTCCGACAGAAAATCCCGTTACTAACCAACCGATCGACCTCAGTTTCAGCGTGTTGAGAAGCGTTTCTCCCATTCATATAGAATACTTGAAAAATATGGGAGTTGCAGCTTCCATGTCAATATCGCTCATCAAAGATCGGGAACTTTGGGGTTTGATTGCCTGCCACAATTATACACCAAAATACCTCAACTATGAAA
>JBOFTL010000777.1:0-2161 GCA_051652045.1 Microcoleus sp.
AGCGCCGGTTTGCGCCAGAGCTACGGCGACATTTACCGCCACCGTGCTTTTGCCGACACCGCCCTTGCCGCTGGAAATCGCTACAATATTTTTGACACCTTCAATGCCTTGGCGATCGACCATTCCCTTCTGTTGTGGAGTTTCGGCTGTCACATCGACAACCACTTGTTCCACTCCCGGCAACTGCTTCACCGCTTTTTGGCAATCTTCTACAATAAATTCTCGCAGGGGACAGGCGGGTGTAGTCAGCACTAAAGTAAAGCTGACGTTGCTGCCGTCAATTTGGACGTTGCGGATCATGTTTAATTCCACCAAACTCTTGCGGAGTTCTGGGTCTTGCACCGGTTTGAGGATTTCTAAAACCGAACTGATATCTAGTGTTTGGGTCATCGCGTTCTCCACCATAGCTCAGCAATTGATTTAACAAAAATTCGATCGGATCTTTAAGTATCCTTAAGTATATTTTTATTGCTGTTTTTTAATATATCTTCATTGCGATCGTTGTGCAGTCTTGGGGTGGCATAATGACATGACGGCTGGATTTGCGACTTACGGTGAATCTCCAAATCAAATCCGATCGGCAAGAATTTGTCAGACCGAAAGCTATTTGGTCGCAAGCCCATTTGTCCCCGGTCGCAATTCTTCAATCTAAAATCTAAAATCTAAAATCTAAAATCGGATGACAGTTTCTACTTCTACAACACTTAAAACCGCCACTTCCGTGTTTTTGCCCCCGGCTGATTCTAGAGCCAGAGTCAGCCAATTTATGAAAGGCATACAAGACGAAATTTGTCAAGGCCTCGAACAGCTTGACGGCACCGGCAAATTTAAAGAAGATGCTTGGGAGCGATCTGAGGGTGGTGGCGGGCGTTCTCGCGTCATGCGGGAAGGCAATGTTTTTGAACAGGGTGGAGTCAATTTTTCTGAAGTCTGGGGCGAAAGTTTGCCTGCTTTGATTTTGACCAAGCACCCGGAAGCAGCAGGTCACAATTTCTACGCGACGGGAACTTCGATGGTGTTGCACCCGCGCAATCCTTACTTGCCTACGGTTCACCTCAATTATCGCTACTTTGAGGCCGGTCCGATTTGGTGGTTTGGTGGCGGGATCGATTTGACTCCCTATTACCCGTTTGCTGAGGATGCAGCTCATTTCCACAAAACGATTAAAGCAGCCTGCGACAAACACCACCCTTCCTATTACCAGGCGTTTAAGCTCTGGTGCGACGAGTATTTTTACCTCCCGCACCGCCAGGAAACTCGCGGCGTCGGCGGTATATTCTTTGACTATCAAAACGGCAAAGGTCCGCTGTACCGCGACCAAAATATCAAGGGCAAGGCCGCTGAATACAGCAATTCGATCGGAGTACCGGAAGATCGGAGTTGGGAAGCGGTATTTGCTTTCGTGCAGGGTTGCGGGCGATCGTTTTTGCCAGCTTACTGTCCGATTATCGAAAAGCGTCGATCGACCGAATACGGAGAGCGCGAGCGCAATTTCCAACTGTACCGCCGCGGCCGCTACGTCGAATTTAACTTAGTGTACGATCGGGGCACCACCTTCGGCCTGCAGACCAACGGACGCACTGAATCGATCCTGATGTCCCTGCCTCCTCTGGTACGCTGGGAATACTGTTACGAGCCAGAACCCAACTCTCCAGAAGCCGAACTCTACGAAAAATTCTTAAAACCGCAAGATTGGGCGAATTGGATGCCTATGTAGTTGCCGACCTGAGTTAAACTACTGGGAAAGTAACCACCGCAATAGACAATAATTCTGAGGGAAGGGTCAGTGATTCACATCGATCAAAAAACCCACACGCTTCAAGACGGTACAACAGTAATCGTCTTGGCACCGACAGGACGGCTGGACATCACAACAGCTTGGCAATTCCGCCTCAAGTTGCAAGAGTGTATTTCCAAACTGAGCCGCCATGTTGTCGTGAATCTTGGTCAGGTTAACTTTATCGATAGCTCTGGCCTGACCTCATTGGTAGCAGGTATGCGCGATGCCGATAAAGTTAAGGGAAGTTTCCGTATTTGTAACGTTCATCCCGAAGCCAAACTGGTGTTTGAAGTCACCATGATGGATTCTGTGTTTGAAATTTTTGAGACGGAAGAAGAAGCTTTAGAGGGCGTGCCGCGCGCCAGTTGAGGCAATCTAGGA
>JBOFTL010000778.1:0-11540 GCA_051652045.1 Microcoleus sp.
CCTCTTTCCCCTAAAATAACTTCTACTACCCCCCAATCCCCAATCCTCAATCCTCAATCTCCAATCCTCAATCCACAATCCTCAAATCTAAAATCTAAAATCCAAAATCCAAAATCGATCGAGTCCCTCTTTCCCCTAAAATAACTTCTACTACCCCCCAATCCCCAATCCTCAATCCCCAATCCTCAATCTAAAATCAAAAATCGAAAATCTAAAATCGATATGTCTCACTCGACCGATATTGTCACCCTCGCCCGCTGGATGGCCTCCGACTTCAGCAACCAAGCCCAAGCCTTTGAAAATCCCCCTTTCTTCGCCCACATCCGCGTCTGCATGAGGCCCCTGCCCGTCGAACTTTTAGACGGAATCAGCCTGTATCTAGAACAAGCCTACGACATCGAACTTAAATCTCCGTACCGCGTGCGAGTGCTAAAATTAGTCCCCAAGGACGATCGCATCGATATCGAAAACTACGCGATCGAAAACGAACAGCAATTTTACGGTGCATCCCGCGAACCCCACCGCCTCAAAGAAATCAAAAGAGAATATCTCAAACTAATGCCAGGATGCACCTTTATCACGCACTGGACGGGCAACAGCTTCAAAGGGCGCGTCGAACCCGGAAAAGGCTGCGCCGTCGTCAGAAACGGCAAAAACACCTACCTGGACAGCGAATTCGAGATCGATGGAGACAAGTTTACCAGCCACGATCGCGGCCGCGATCCCGAAACCGACGCCCATGTCTGGGGAGCCCAAGCCGGCCCCTTTGAATTCGCCCGCTGGGCTAGCTTCGCCGGTGAAGTGCAGGATTGACGCAAAAAAAATCCAGTCGGAATTGGGCAAATAACGCGCTTAAGAAAAAGTTCGCGATGCACCATTGCCTGGTAAATTAAACCAGTATTGGCAAGTACCATTTCTTTGGATTTTGCCAGCACTCCCCATTTCTCAAGCATATTTAGGGCGGTTCAAACCGCCCGTGTCGCATTTCCTCCCGGTTTTCAAAACACGGGGTTTCCACACTTAGCGAATTTTTTATGAAAGTCCTGGTTATTGGTGGCGATGGCTATTGCGGTTGGGCAACCGCACTCTACCTTTCAAATAGAGGTTACGAAGTTGGCATTCTCGACAGTTTAGTCCGCAGGCACTGGGATTTGGAACTGTGTGTAGAAACCCTCACTCCCATCGCACCGATTCAGCAACGAATCCAAAGGTGGCGGGATTTAACCGGCAAGTCGATCGACTTGTTTGTCGGTGACATCACCAATTACGATTTTCTCAGCAAAACTATGAGAAAATTTGAACCGGAGGCGATCGTCCATTTCGGCGAACAGCGTTCCGCACCTTTCTCCATGATCGATCGCGAGCACGCAGTTCTCACCCAAGTCAATAACGTCGTCGGCACCCTCAACTTGCTGTACGCTATGCGGGAAGACTTCCCCGACTGTCACTTGGTGAAATTGGGGACGATGGGCGAATACGGCACGCCGAATATTGACATCGAAGAAGGCTACATCACGATCGAACATAACGGCCGCAAGGATACATTACCCTATCCCAAACAGCCCGGATCTTTTTACCACTTAAGTAAAGTCCACGACTCTCACAACATCCACTTTGCTTGTAAAATTTGGGGTTTGAGAGCAACTGATTTAAATCAGGGCGTCGTCTACGGCGTACTCACAGATGAAACCGGCATGGACGAACTGTTAATCAACCGTTTGGACTATGACGGCGTATTCGGTACGGCCCTCAACAGATTTTGCATTCAAGCAGCGATCGGGCATCCTCTAACAGTTTACGGTGCCGGCGGACAAACTCGCGGCTTTTTAGATATTCGGGATACCGTGCGGTGCATGGAAATTGCGATCGCCAATCCCGCTGAAGCCGGACAATTCCGAGTCTTCAACCAGTTTACCGAATTGTTTAGCGTCGGCGATTTGGCCTCGATGGTACAAAAAGCAGGTGCGGCAATGGGATTAAAAGTTGAAATCGATCACCTGGAAAATCCCCGCGTTGAAAAAGAAGAACATTATTTCAATGCCAAAAACACCAACCTTTTAGAGCTCGGCTTGCAGCCTCACTTACTATCAGATTCTCTCCTCGATTCTCTGCTGAATTTTGCAACAAAATACCAGCAGCGAGTCGATAAAAATCAGATTTTGCCGAAGGTTTCTTGGCGGTAAACAGTGGACAATTGACAATTGACAATTGACAATTGACAGTTTTTAAATTGATAGTTGACAGTTGACAGTTGACAGTTGACAGTCGATCTCATGTCCGTAATATTGGTTGTAGATAACTGTAGGGGTCAAGCATTCGGGCGACAATCTCTGCAATAAATTTCAGAATTGTACCCGAATGCTTCACCCTGGACCCGTGCGATCGGCGAGATGTTGACAATTGACAGTTGACAGTTGACAGTTGACAGCAAACAGTTAACAGTTAATAGCTGACTGCCGATCGCCGATCGCTGGCTGCATAGTTGATAAACTCTGACAAACAACTGCGGGTAATAGATTATTTAACGAACCGCACAGGCACAAATAGCGCGAAGGAAGAGAAGAAAAAAGTTAGCAAATTCTCAAGTAATTCACTGTATTTACTTGTTTCCGATTGTTTTACGATCGATCTTTTCTTCTCTTTGCTTTTCCTCTCTATACCTCCTCTGCGTCTTCTGCGTCCTCTGCGGTAAATTAAAAAATCTCAAAACTTAAGCAGATTGTCTAGAAAATACAGCATTTTTGGTGGTAAATGAGGTACATAATAGATCGCAGGTAGGGACACGGCAGTGCCGTGTCCTTGAGAGGATTTTCCAAGAGGCGGGTGTACTTCATAAACTCGCAATCTGCTGTAAATACCATGAAGAGTCGAGTCATTGCCCTGCTGATTTTAGTCGTGCTTCCCGGATTTTTAGCGAGTGCTATTTGCGTTTATTATTTAATCCCGGAATGGGCAACGCTAACGGCAAGTTATCAAAATTACCGCCGAGTTAGCGAATCACCTACTGCTAGCGAAAAAGAAATCTTAATTGCCAAAACAGCGCAAGAAATTCACCGAATTAATTGCTTTGCTGAAGGTGTAGGATTCCTTTTAGGTGGGATAATGATGTCGATCGGGATTCAGGGAATTTGCATCTTACCCCAGAAACCAACAGATCGCAATTAGTTGCCATGAAGCTGCTAACTGAATCTTACTCAAACCAAGCTAGTAAATTGCCGAAAACAGGCCGTCACATTCTGGCGCAATTTGACGAAAATACCGTTGTAGTGTACCAAGCTTACCGTCCGGCGATCGGAAATTTTGCAGCAAAAAACGGTTATTTCGGCGGCGAATTCAGTTTGAATCGCATGAGTTGGATTAAGCCTAATTTTTTGTGGATGATGTATCGATCGAACTGGGGAACAACACCCGGACAAGAAGTAATTCTAGCTGTTTGGTTAAAGCGATCGGCCTTTGAAGAAATTTTAGCATCTGCCGTCCATTCTAATTTCGTTTCAGCAGTCTATGGCAGCGAAAAAGCATGGCAGCAAGCTGTTAAAAATTCCGATGTCAGATTGCAGTGGGACCCAGACCACCATCCCAGCGGGGCAAAACTAGAACGGCGCGCAATTCAATTAGGTTTGCGAGGCGATGTTTTAGCTAATTACGCCCGAGAATTGATTGTTAACATTGAGGATATTTCAGAATTCGTGCAGCAACAACATCAATATAATACGGGCGATCGCGCCCAATTACTAACTCCTAGCGAGACAGTATATCCTGTTACTGACCCCGAGATTTGTCAAAAACTGGGATTATCGACCTCCTAAAAAATATATAAACAATAACTAACATCTTCGTGCGAATTTAAGTTTGAGGTTTGAGGTTTGAGGTTTGAGGTTGTTTCTAACACCTACCACCTACCACACACCACCTAAAACCTTCCACCTACTACTTACTTCCTCCTGCTTCTCTCTTCCCTCTTCCTTCTAAAGACTGCGGAATAGTAAATAACTCATCCGTGTATCCGTGTCCGAATCCGTGTCGTGCTTTCCTTCTTTTTATTATGAAAATTGCCCTGTTCACTGAAACCTTTTTGCCGAAAATAGATGGCATTGTTACCAGACTGATTCATACCGTAGAACACTTGCAACGATCGGGAGAAGAAGTTCTGATATTTTCTCCAGATTATGGAATTAAAGAATACAAAGGCGCGCGAATTTACGGAGTTGAAGGTATGCCTTTGCCGATGTACCCGGAACTAAAAATGGCACTGCCTTCTCCAGCGATCGGGCGCGAATTACAACAATTTAAACCGGATATAATTCATGTTGTCAATCCCGCAATTTTAGGATTGGGTGGCATCTATTACGGCAAAAAATTCGACATTCCGATTATGGCTTCTTACCACACCCATTTACCGAAATATTTGCATCACTACGGTTTTGGAATGCTGGAACCTTTGCTGTGGGAACTGCTAAAAGGAGCTCACAATCAAGCTGAATTAAATCTGTGCACTTCCACCGCAATGGTCGAAGAATTGAGAACTCACGGAATCGATCGAGTAGACTTGTGGCAGCGGGGCGTCGATACCGAAATGTTTGTCCCCGAATTAGCCAGCCGAGAAATGCGCCAACGCCTGTCGCAAAATCGTCCAGACAGCCCCTTACTCCTCTATGTCGGCCGCCTCGGTGCCGAAAAAGAAATCGAAAGCATCAAACCAGTCCTCGAAGCCATTCCGAACGCCCGCCTCGCCCTCGTCGGAGACGGCCCCCACCGCCAAACCCTCGAACAGTATTTTGCCGGCACCCCCACCAATTTTGTCGGCTACCTCAGAGGTCAAGAATTAGCCTCTGCTTACGCATCTGCCGATGCCTTCATTTTTCCCTCCCGCACCGAAACCCTGGGCTTGGTGCTCCTAGAAGCGATGGCTGCGGGGACGCCCGCAGTCGCGGCGGCCAGCGGTGGCATTCCCGATATCATCACCGATGGCGTTAACGGATATTTGTTTGACCCGGCGGATGAAGCAGGGGCTGTAGCTGCTACCCAGCGTTTGTTTGCGAACCCCGCAGAAAGGGAAACCCTGCGCCAAAACGCGCGCCGCGAAGCCGAACGCTGGGGTTGGGCTGCTGCGACAAATCAACTGCGACGTTACTATCAATCGGTGATATTTGCCAGATCGATGCCCTCGGCTGCTTGACACGCCAATGCGCCAGCCTCAGACGCTTTTTTAACTAAAATCTCAAATCTGAAATCTAAATTCGATCGGCCTACCGTAAAGCCGAACGCTTTGGGGTGCGGACTTCAGTGGGTGCTACTAAATAATCCGACTCCTCTAAGGTTTAGCATTAGACTAGGATTAGGTTTCTGTAAGTGTCGGGCAGAGGGTTGACTAACAGGCAAAAACAGCACCGATCGCCCGATCGGATACAGTCCCGGATCCAGCTAAAATGATTACAGTTCCCGTAATGAACTATCGATCGTGAAATCCGTAAGGCAGTCTCGATCGGCAGTATAATTGGTAACTAACGAGCGCGATACCTATTTCGTGCAGACCGCTAATTGGCAGATACTAATAGTTGTACCTTCTAGCTTTAACAGACCTTATTATTCACAAATGAGCAATCAAGGTAATAAAAAAAACGATCGATCGAGTATATTTTGCAGGCGGAATCATAACCTCAACCTGGATAATGTACCGTGATTTTACGGAAGATTTAATTAAGTTGCACGTATCAATTTTTTTCCCGCGATTCATGAAAGCGGTTTGCTTCGACAGCAAACAGCAAACAAGTCAAACAGTTTGCACTGCCCGTGCAGCCTCTTTCGAGCCGCAGGTCATTCTACCCCCCGAGAAAGCAGTTAATCATGACATTCTCCGATACTGGTAGCGTTCTTGCTACACTGACTCAAGTCAATCGTCTCGGGGCATTGGCTGCCCGCGTTAAGAACCTGCCAGTTCCTGAATTAGTCTGTTTGCTGGATTTTATTACTGCTGAATTTCAGCAGTTTATCCGGGCGATCGACCTGATTAACAATGAAGCGATCGAAACTCTCTTAGAGCAACTTTTAGATGCTTTCACCCTCAAAATCGGTCAGATCCTGCAAGCAGACCGGACAACAATTTTTTTGGTTAACCCCGAAAAAAATCAACTGTGGCACAAAACCGTCGATCCCGCTACGGGAAAAGATATAGAAGTTCGCCTCCCGATGGATGCAGGGATTTTGGGCCACGTAGCAACTACCGGATTATCGATCAATGCGATTGCGGGGCGGGAACATCCGCTGTTCAATCCAGAAGTTGACGAACCCCCAGGCTATTGCACCAAAAACATCCTCTGTATGCCTATTTTTAGCAGCAAGAGTGAGGGTGAACCTGTAGCCGTAGCGAGGCTGTTAAATAAATCTGGTGGCGTCCCGTTTGACGAGGAAGACGAACAGGAGTTTCGGCGTTTTGCCGATTCGATCGGGATTATTCTGGAAAGCTGTCAGTCTGTCTACGTGGCGGCCCGCAACCAGCGAGGGGTGGCGGCACTGTTGCGGGCAACCACGACTCTGGGTCAAAGTCTTGACTTGGAAACCACTTTGCGATCGGTAATGGACCAAGCTAGGGATTTGATGCAGGCCGATCGCAGCACGCTGTTTTTGCTAAACAAAGAAACCAACGAATTGTGGACGAAGGTAGCCAAAGCCGACGGCAAAACCATGATGGAACTCCGCATTTCCGCTAGTAAAGGAATTGCCGGTTACGTCGCTTCTACAGGTCAAACTCTCAATATTACAGACGCTTATACAGATCCCCGCTTCGATCCCTCCGCTGACCGACAAACTGGCTACCACACTCGCAATATTTTATGTATGCCCGTTTACAACGCCAAAGGTGAGTTGATTGGCGTGACTCAGCTAATTAACAAGCATCAAGGCAGTTTCACTAATTCTGATGAAGAATTTCTGCGGGCTTTTAATTCTCAAGCAGGAATGGCCCTGCAAAATTCTCAACTGTTTCAGAATGTCATGGTGGAAAAGCAGTATCAAAAAGATATGCTGCAAAGTCTTTCTGATGCTGTAATTTCTACTGATATGCAGGGCAAAATTGTCACGATTAACGAAGCAGCCCTGGAACTGTTGGGCTGTCCGGTAAATCACGATCGAGGTAAAGATATTCTGCTGTTGTGGGAAGAGAAACTTGTCGATCGCTATGTTTGGGAAGTAGTGCCGATCGAGAATTTGCGCTTTCGACTGGAAGACAGCTTGCACAATGCGGCTCGTTCTTACGTTCCCGAACAAACTTTAACGATGGGATTGTTTGTGGAACAACCGCTACAATTACCAATAAAAACAGAAAACGATCGAGAAAATGAAATAGAAGAAAATTACATTCTGGTCGTCCCCGATCTGAAAAATCCAGATTTATATTATGCTTGGGGCGAAAACACCGAGTTGACAGAAGAAGAAGCAAGGGCAGAATCAGCTAAGGCTCAATCTCTATTCGCGACTCCCAATGCTTCTAAATTGTATCCTTATTGTCCCTTGCCGATCGACCGTTCTAAAATAAAAGTCATCGAACGCAGTCTGAATTTAACTGTCAACCCGCTGATCAATCCAGAAGGTGGCGTGCGCGGCGGTTTAGTAGTGCTCGAAGATATCAGTCGCGAAAAGCGGATGAAAACTACAATGTACCGCTACATGACTCCAGAAGTAGCGGAACAAGTAATGAAATTGGGCGAAGATGCCCTGATGGTGGGCGAACGCAAGGAAGTTACTATTTTATTTTCCGATATTCGCGGTTATACGACACTGACCGAAAATTTGGGAGCATCGGAAGTGGTGACACTGCTGAACCAATATTTTGAAACGATGGTAGAGTCAGTTTTTCACTATGAAGGAACTTTAGATAAGTTTATCGGTGATGCTTTGATGGCGGTATTCGGTGCGCCCCTGCCCCTCAACCCCCCAGAAAGTCACGGTTGGATGGCCGTTCAATCTGCTTTGGATATGAGGAAGCGCTTGCAAGAATTTAACGCTCATCGTCCGGGAGAAGCTCAATTTCGGATCGGTATTGGAATTAGTTCGGGAGATGTAGTTTCGGGAAATATCGGTTCGCAAAAGCGGATGGATTATACGGTCATCGGTGATGCAGTAAATTTGAGTTCGCGTTTGGAACAACTTACGAAAGAATACGGATGTGATATCATTTTGAGCGAATTTACTTACGATTTATGCCGCGATCGCATTTGGGTGCGAGAATTGGATAAGGTGCGGGTGAAGGGCAAAAATCAGCCTGTAGGCATCTATGAATTACTGCAACTTAGTTCGGAACCCATCGACGGGCAAACTGAAAAGTTTTTGGAACTTTACAGAAATGGTCGGGATGCTTATGTTTCCAGAGATTTTGAGAAAGCTATTAGTTTTTTTGAAACTGCTTCAATCTTGAAACCGGGCGATCGACCCGTAGAAGTTCATATCGAGCGATCGCTTAATTATTTAAAAGTTCCTCCCCCACCTGCTTGGGACGGGGTACATACCATGACAACTAAATAGTTGAGAGTTGATAGTTGAGAGTTGATAGTTAACAATTCTCAATAGATAGTTGATAGTCAACAATTGTCAATTTTATTTAATTAACAACTGTTCGCTGCCCCCTCTGTCCGCTGTCGTCACAGGCGGGGGCTTAATACCCTCGATGCGCCCAAAAAAGTAGATTTTGCACGGATTTTGAGATCTTCCTTATGACAGAGCCGAGCAGTGAGAAATTGTGAAAAAATAACATAGATACCTTGTGAAAAATTACTATTTATTTCTAGGCCAACAATTATAATGAACTATCCGGTTCCGAATGCTACTAAAGCCGATCGCATTCTAGTCGTAGACGATGCTCCAGATAATGTTTTGTTGGTGCAGACAATTCTGGAAGACGAAGGTTACGAAATCAGCAGTGCAGATAACGGCTTTTCTGCCCTGAGTCTGATTGACAAATCTCCTCCCGATTTGCTACTGCTGGACGTGATGATGCCGGGAATGGACGGTTACGAAGTCACTCAGCGGATTCGGCAAAACAAGGAATTGCCGTTTATTCCGATTTTGCTGATTACCGCCCACGACAGTGCTAGCGTAGTTCAGGGACTAGATATGGGTGCAGATGATTTCATCCGCAAACCGGTAGAAATGGACGAATTGCTGGCTAGAGTGCGATCGCTTCTGCGACTCAAACATAGTGTAGACGAACGCAATTCGATCGCCCTGCAACGCGAAGATTTTGTCTCCCGACTCGCCCACGACTTGCGGACGCCCCTCGTAGCGGCCGATCGAATGCTAACCTTAATGCAGCAGGGCGCTTTGGGAGAAATCTCGCTCCCCATGCGCGACGCTTTCGGCACGATGGTTCGCAGCAACCGAAATTTAATTAGTATGGTAAATATGCTGCTCGAAGTTTACCGCTACGAAGCAGGGCGCAAATCTTTAAGTTTCGCTCCCGTGGACTTACAGCAGCTTGTTTCTGAGGTAGTTCAAGAACTTACTCCGCTAGCAGAGGCTAAAGATTTGTCTCTGAATTTAGATGTGACAAGCAGCCCAGAACATCCAGCTATTACTAAGTATCCGGGCGATCGTTTGGAATTGCACCGCTTGCTGACTAATTTAATCGGAAATGCCATTAAATTTACTGATACGGGTTCGATCGACATCCGCATGAAAGCAGCTAATTCTCCTAATTTTGGCAGCTTAAAAAATCAATCGCTAGCTTGGGTAATTATTGAAATTCAAGACACGGGACCTGGCATTTCTGAGGAAGAACAAGCCAAATTATTTGAAAGATTTGGCTCCGGAACTCACAAAAAATCGAGTACCGGATTGGGGCTGCATCTCTGCCGCCAAATAGTCGAAGCCCACCGCGGTACAATTGAGGCAAAATCTGAATTGGGCAAAGGAACTTTATTTGTTGTTCGTTTGCCTTGTTAAGAGTTGAGAGTTGAGAGTTGAGAGTTGACAATTGAGGGTTGAGTGTTGTCATTGCGAGGCACGAAGCGATCGCAATATACTATTTGTCATTGCCAGCTCTACGATTTGTCATTGCGCAATATACTATTTGTCATTGCGAGGCACGACGCGATCGCAATATACTATTTGTCATTGCCAGATTTACTATTTGTCATTGCGAGGCACGAAGCAATCGCCAAGTCTTTGCGAAGGCGCGTGCCTGCGGTGCTGATACAAAGCGATCGCGAACAATGACAATATAAAAGTGATGACTAACTCAGACTTGATATTATATTAATTGTACGATCGAGGATACTTGTCTGTAAACCACCCAACTGCTAGATTATGGTACAAACAACAAAAGCTCAAAACATCGACCTGCGACATCTAATCGATCGTTTTGACCTCAGATTAAATCAAGACGATCGATAATTTTTAACCCCACCCCAACCCTCCCCTTGCTAAGGGGAGGGAGCAAGAAATTTACAAATGATTTGCGATCGCTATAGTACCTACTTCTTTCTTCCTACTTCCTACTTCCTACTTCCTACTTCCTTCTTCCTTCTTCTATTTATGCCTGAATGTCCGGTTTGCGATACTGAATACTTAGCAGGAAGTGCAGAGTATTGCTCGAATTGCGGTTGGTATTTGAGTCGCCATCCCCACCAGGGAGCGAAAGTTACCAAAGCTTATTTAAAAAAAGAAGAAAATAGATTGAACTGGGCGAGGCAAATGTGGGAATTTGCCCGCACACAACAAAATTGGGAAACAAAATTCGATCGATTGCAAGAGCAATTGCAGCAAGGCGCGATCGAGCGATCGTACTTGCAATCTCAACTAGAATGGGTGTTGTACCGCCTCGAACAATTAAACCCAGAATCGATTGCTAATACTCTACAGCGAATCGAAGAAAAAATCAGCGTGATGCCCGCTACAAGTGCCGCAATTTCTGAAGTCGGAATGGACTACCGACAACTGACAAAACTATTAGAAACCGGAAAATGGCGCAAAGCCGACGAACACACTTGGGAAATATTGCTGCAAATTTCGCTGCGAGAAGAGGAAGGCTGGCTGACGGCTGCAGATATTGACAGTTTACCTTGCACGGACTTGCGCACGATCGATCGACTTTGGCAAGAGTACAGCAGCGGGCGTTTTGGGTGGAGCGTTCAACAGCAAATTTGGGAAAGTGTCGGAGGTAAATATACCGAATTGTGCGATCGAGTCGGCTGGCGAGTCAAGGACAATTGGAAATATTACGACGAACTTTCCTTCAGCCAAAATGCCCCGCCGGGACACCTCCCCGTTACAGTCTGGCGGCGGCGGGCTTGTTACGGTGCCGGCAAACTCACCGCAGCAGAAAACTGTGCCCGCATCGCCGCCAAACTAGTAGCTTGTAGCACATGAATCTTTGCATCCAAAATCGCCACGATCTGCTATAATCGAAACGGTTCAGCAACTGGGGCTGTGGCTCAGATGGATAGAGCAAGCGCCTCCTGAAACATCGGGCACCCTGTGGGGAAACTCCGGGAGTGAATGCGGTCAAACTCAAGGAAGCCTAAGTCTGGCAGCAGATATGGTAATCT
>JBOFTL010000779.1:0-2653 GCA_051652045.1 Microcoleus sp.
GCAATGGCATTGAGTATGAGCTTCAGATTGCTCAGGAGCGTCTCAGAGATGCAATTCCTGTGCCAGTGGCGATCGCGCAACCATCCCCTGTACCATCTCCTAAGCGTTCACAAATCAATTCCGAACCTGTTCAAGAATCTATCTTCAACCCAATCCTTGAACAATCGACTCGACTGCCGACCATTGATGCAATCAAAGCTAGACTCAGTGATGCCAAGTCTTTCCCCGAATTAAAAGAGGCGATCGCCTGGGCGTGGCAGCCGGAACAGATTGGGCAGATCTCAGATGTTCCGGCAATGCTGGCATCAGTTAATCAGCAGATTCGATCGCGCCTAATGGCTACTATTAATGGGGAGTGCGATCGCCTAAAATGGGGGGATAGTGAGCGATCGCGCTTGCTTGATGAAGAGTTTGGAGGGGTGGAAATTGGCAAGTTGGGCGATCGGGATTTGCTGCGATTCGCGGATATTTTGTGGAGAATTCCGACTCCACCGCTATCAGAGGAAGAGGAGCGGGCACAGATGGATCTAGCTTTAAAAAGGGGGGCTTAAAATGCCGGATAAATATATTCTCACCGCCGATCGCAGGGTTCAATCCTGCGAAGATCTGAAAACTTGGGGCGCGTTCATGGAGACGGGCGATCGCATTGTTGCTCAAACTCAAGTATCCGAGTTCGTGAGAATTTCAACAGCTTTTTTGGGGCTAGACCACTCGTTTGGCGAAGCTCCAGAGCCGATGACTTTTGAAACAATAGTCTCAAAAGATGGACGCACAACAGAGTCTTGTCTCTATAGCGATTGGGAACTGGCTAAATCTGGTCATGATGCCAATGTCAAAAGATTGATGGGTTTAGATCATGGATAAACAATTAATTGCTCAAGCATTGCAAGAATTGACTCCTGAAGCGATCGCACTGTTGGACGAAATGGATGATGACGCGATCGCACGATATGCCGAGTTGATCGAGATCTATCAACAGGGCCTCTCTGCCGATATCGGATGGTTGGCAGTCATTGAAAATGCAATGACTCAATGCGGTCTACCAAATCGATTAGCCTTCGGTTTAGCTGTTTGTAGAGATTCTTCTCATTTTGCCAAAACAAGGGTTTCAAGAGAGGGCGATCGCTATAAAAGGAAGGCTAAAAATGCAATCAAGTAATCACTCCAAATCCCCCACAGTCAACATTTGAAAGTAATTTCAAAAAATATATTGACAATGCTTTCAGGTTGGCTTATCGAAAATTTGGGTTGAAAACCCCGTCCTTCTAGGACGGCTTTACAGATTTAGTGCTAGAATGTAAGCATGACGCAGAAATCCTTCAAGTACCGCTTCTATCCCACGCCTGAGCAAGAAACCTTGCTGAGACGAACAATGGGCTGCACTCGTTTGGTCTATAACCGTGCCCTTGCCGCTCGAACAGAGGCTTGGTACAGCGAGAAAAAACGGGTTGGGTACGTTGAAAGCTCTGCCATGCTGACCAGTTGGAAAAAAGAAGAGGAACTTCAATTTCTCAACGAGGTAAGTTCGGTTCCCTTGCAACAAGGATTGCGGCATTTGCAAACTGCTTTCAGCAACTTCTTTGCAGGTCGGGCGCAATATCCCAACTTCAAAAAGAAGCGTAATGGTGGTAGTGCAGAATTCACTAAAGCTGCTTTTAGGTTCAAAGACGGTCAGTTGTTCCTGGCTAAATCTATTGAGCCTTTGGCGATTCGCTGGAGCCGAGAACTGCCCGAAGGGGCAGAACCATCTACCGTTACGGTGAAGCTCTCCCCTGCGGGTCGCTGGTCTGTGTCCTTGCTGGTGGATATCGAGATTGAACCATTGCCTGAATCTCCGAATGAGGTTGGGATTGATTTGGGAGTGACCAGCTTGGTCGCCTTGAGCACAGGTGAGCATATTGCTAATCCCAAAGGATTCAAGGCGAAACGTTCCAAACTGAGAAAAGCTCAGAAGGCATTGAGCCGCAAGCAAAAAGGATCGAATAATCGATACAAAGCTCGTCTTAAAGTCGCTAAGGTTCATGCTGAAATTAGCGACGCTAGACAAGATTTTCTTCACAAGTTGACGACTCGATTGGTGCGTGAAAACCAAACCATCGCCGTTGAGGACTTGGCTGTGAAGAACATGGTGAAGAACCGAAAACTGTCCCTCGCTATCAGTGATGCAAGTTGGGGTGAATTGGTCAGACAACTTGAATACAAGTGCGACTGGTATGGTCGCAGCTTTGTCAAGATAGACCGATGGTTTCCGAGTTCTAAGCGATGTGCTGAGTGTGGGCATATCGTTGAAAAGTTGCCTCTCAATATCCGGGAATGGGATTGCCCTAAATGCGGGACTCACCATGACCGGGATGTGAATGCAGCCAAAAACATACTCGCCGCAGGGCTTGCGGTGAAAGTCTGTGGAGCGAACGTAAGACCGGATAGGCATAAGTCTGATGGCAGTTGCTATGAAGCAGAAAGATCCAAGAAGTGATTTTTGGAATCACCGTGGCTTCAGCCCGGTGAGGATGTCAATGGTCTTGCCCGAAAACGTAATCAAAACACCGTCCGGTCAGCCGCTTGGATACATTCTGATCTGCGTCCATCACCCAGCGTTTCCGAAAATTGAACTTAATCGAGAACATCGTTGTCAGGTATCGATCGCACTGAC
>JBOFTL010000780.1:0-4393 GCA_051652045.1 Microcoleus sp.
AGCCAGCAGCACCAGCAGCAGCTAAATCCAGCAACATAGGCAAAGCTGCTTTAGGCGCTGCAGCGGTGGTGGCTGGAGTAGCTGGCGCGGCCGCAGTAGCCTCAGCGCTCAGCTCGTCTGACGAGGAGGAATTACTGGAAGAAGAAGAGGCCGTTGCCGACTTCGACATGGGCGATGACGAAGAAGAGGCCGTTGCCGACTTCGACATGGGCGATGACGAAGAAGCCTCAGCTTTAGATGACTTAGATCTCGACGATGATACTGGGGAAGAAGCATCAGAATTTGGCACTTTAACCTCTGGGGATCTCGAAGCAGAAATATCCGATCCGTTTGGGGAAGAAGATGCAGATTTTGTAGCGGAAGACATCCCCGATCCTTTTGGCAGCGAGGCCTCAGACGATCTGGATAGCGAACTGGGCGATTTGGACGAAGACGGTATTGATGATTTTTCTGTATCGGATGACGACGATGACCTCGACGATATGGGACTTGACGATTTGGGAGAAGCAACTACAGGAGATCCAGATGAAGACGATTTGGATGCTCTAGGTCTTGGAGATTTGGATTCTGACGACGAAGATGAAGAAATTTCAGGCTTTTTGTCGGACTTTAAATGAGGTTGCAATCGATCGATCGAATTTCTCCCCGTCTTGAGGATTCCCGCTGCAGTTGCCAGTTGTGAGTTGCGAGTTCAAACTCACAACTGAAAAACAGGCATTTGCCCTTGAAGGTTTGCTAGTGCTTTACTCAGAGTTTTTTGCGCTCAAATTCTGCCTGCTCCGAGTCCAGTAGCAATATTGAGTTTGGTGCATCTATTTTTCAGAGTAATCGTGCAAAAACAAGGTCATACTGCGATTGTTTGTTCCGAGTTGTAACTGCAAAATCCAGGTTTCGATTGTCCCTCCTGTCTGAGTCACGTTCAAGACAAAAAAACAATTTTAAGGGAGAAGATTTGAGATATGACTGCTACAACTGAACCTCAAGCTTTAAATTTTGAGTGCGAAACGGGAAATTATCACACTTTTTGTCCGATTAGCTGCGTTGCTTGGCTTTATCAAAAAATTGAGGATAGTTTTTTCTTGGTAATCGGTACTAAGACTTGCGGCTATTTCTTGCAAAATGCAATGGGTGTGATGATTTTTGCCGAACCCCGCTATGCGATGGCTGAGTTGGAAGAAGGCGATATTTCCGCTCAATTGAATGATTATAATGAATTGAAACGCTTGTGCTTGCAAATTAAGCGCGATCGCAATCCTAGTGTAATTGTCTGGATCGGCACCTGCACTACTGAAATTATCAAGATGGATTTGGAAGGTTTAGCGCCGAAGCTGGAAGCTGAAATTGGGATTCCCATTGTGACGGCCCGTGCGAACGGTTTGGATTACGCTTTTACACAAGGGGAAGATACGGTTTTGGCGGCGATGGCGGCTAAATGTCCCGATAAAGCCCCCGTTGTGGAAGCTCAAAAACAGGAAAGAAATGCTATTTCTCAACTGCTGAATTTTGGCAAGAAAAAAGAGGAAGTAATAGCAGAAGAATCGGAATATGTCAACCACACTCCGCTGGTACTTTTCGGTTCTTTGCCCGATCCTGTGGTAACTCAGTTAACCTTAGAATTGAAGAAGCAAGGAATTAAGGTTTCTGGTTGGTTGCCTTCCAAGCGCTATACAGAATTGCCCGTCTTGGAAGAGGGTTATTATGTATCAGGGATGAACCCATTTTTGTCGCGCACTGCAAGCACTTTGATGCGCCGTCGCAAGTGTAAATTAATCGGCGCTCCGTTCCCGATCGGACCTGATGGCACTCGCGCTTGGATTGAGAAAATCTGCTCTGTTTTGGGTGTGGAACCCAAAGGTTTAGATGAAAGAGAAGCGCAAATCTGGGCGAGTTTGGAAGATTACTTGCAGTTAATTCGCGGTAAATCTGTGTTCTTTATGGGCGACAATTTGCTGGAAATTTCGTTAGCGCGGTTCTTGATTCGCTGCGGCATGACTTGCCCGGAAATTGGGATTCCTTATATGGACAAGCGCTATCAAGCTGCGGAGTTGGCACTGTTAGAAACAACTTGTCAGGAGATGGGAGTTCCTACTCCTCGGATTGTGGAGAAACCGGATAATTACAATCAGTTACAGCGGATTTACGAGCAGAATATTGACTTGGTGATTACTGGTATGGCTCATGCTAATCCTTTGGAGGCGCGGGGAATTAATACTAAGTGGTCTGTTGAGTTTACTTTTGCTCAGATTCACGGGTTTGGTAATGCGCGGGATATTTTGGAGTTGGTAACTCGCCCGCTGCGCCGGAATAATTCGCTGAAGGATTTGGGTTGGGGTAATTTGGTCAAGAGTGAAGCGAAGGTTTAGGAGTTTTTAGGCTTGAATTAAAAACCCGGTTTCCTGGAGAAATCGGGTTTTTTTAGGATTTTGCCATAGTGAGCTACCACACACCGATCGCACTTGAAGCCAGAGACTTGGCGATTGCTTCGCTTAGGCTCGCAATGACAATAAAGAGCGTTTGACATACTCCCACCATCAAGCTTCGCTGTGATTGGGGATTCTTAAATTCACATTTAAGATTTTCTGCTTCAAGGACTCTTGGCTAGGCATTGCTGCCCCCGCCAGACCGTCTCCACAGACATTTTCCAACCTGTTTTTACCTGTTTTTACCCCATAAAAACAAACTTTTTCGATCGCACAGCAGAGCGAATCTTGACAGAAATTAGGTTGTTTTTGCGTAAGTCCTAAAATTTTTAAGGAGAGGGGATCTCGGGCGGTGGTGGCAATTCCGGTGACTGTTCGCTTTCTGGTTCGGGAGTCGGGCTTTCCTCCGAACTCGGCGTCGGGCTTTCCTCCGAACTCGGTGTCGGACTTTCCTCCGAACTCGGTGTCGGACTTTCTTCCGGACTCGGGACCGGACTTTCCGGGGGTGGAAGCGCGGGTTCTGAATTTTGGCGATCGCGCACCCACAAGCCCAAACCCAAACCTCCCAACATCAGCGCTACCAGTCCCAGCAACGGCACTAAAAACTTCAACCACTGCGGTTTTTGAGGGGGCGTTTGGGAAGGGGCGGTTTCTGCGTACAGTAACTGTTTAGAAGCTTCTGAAAGCTTAGATTCCCTAGCAATCCCAGACGTTGGGACGGAGGCGGAGGCTGAGGACATGGGGGCTGACATTGGCGCGGATATGGGGGCTGACATGGGGGCCGACATAGGTCCAGACATCGGCAGCGACAGCGATGGCGAGGCAGTTTTCGTCTGAAACAGCGTCACTTTTTCCGGCGACATCCGACAGTGAGTCATTACCACAGAGGTATTGTCGTAACCGTTTTTCTCATTGGCGAGGCGAACTAAAAATATTGCTGCATCCTCCACAGACATCTCGCCTTTGAGTACCGCAGGCCCGAAATCTGCCCAATATTTCTCCACCCAATCGTTATCGCTCAAACCGTCAGAACACAGCAACAGCAAGCCTTCATCTTCGATAACAAATCGCTGGATCGTGGGTTGCAGGAAATCCGCATCCCGCGTACCCAAAGCTTGAGTCAAAGCCCCAGCATCCGATCGCCTTTGGGCCTCCCAATACAAACCGTGTCCGAGAATCACCTCTCTCGACGCCACGTCGTCGTCTACAGTCAGCCGCTGGCACCCCTCCGCAGAAATCCAGTAAGCGCGACTGTCTCCCACGTTCACCAAATAAAGTTCGTGGCAATTTTCCGCTCGCAAATCTTCAGAAATTTTGATTTTTTGAGGCAACTGAAGGGCCATGATTAAGGTTGTTCCCATGCGCTGCCGCAATTCTTTGCCTTGTTCGTTATTCTGAGCGGAAATTACATTGTTGACAACTCTGACAATTTCTTCGAGTTGTTTCATCACCGTTGTCGGTGAAACCAACTCTTCTTGTTGAGCTATTTCAGCCAGCAAATTTTGACTTAAAGCTTTCAGAGACTGCACGGCTAACTGACTGGCAACTTCTCCCCCATCGTGGCCGCCAACTCCGTCGCAAACCATTGTTAAGTATGGGATTAACTTTTCTGAACCATCAGCTTTGTTGGAGTAAAAATCTGCCGTAGTCGGATAGCAACTGTCTTCATTGCGAGCTCGCTGCGGGCCGGTATCCGTCAGTCCGACTACATTTAAATGCAGGGGCAATTGAGAGGCTTGTTCTAACAATAATTCGTTCAATTCTAGAGCGATCGCCTCAAAGTTCATGCTGCTGCGACGCATAAACTGACAAATTTCTCGAAGTCTCGATTGCACTTGAGGTTGCGCTGTTTCCACCAAGCCGGACCACACCTCTCCCAAATCTCGCAGCGTCGGCTGATAATTGCCTTGGTGCAGTTGCAGCATCCGCACCCAAGGGCCTGCTACCCGTAAATTGTCCGGCACCAGCAAACT
>JBOFTL010000781.1:0-5219 GCA_051652045.1 Microcoleus sp.
GTTCGGATCCTCATCCACCCGGGAGCTGCTAAAATCTACGATTATTAGATTGCATACAGGTGGAATCACAGCCTCACGCGACTCTCATCCCACACTAACCGAGGCGGTATAGTGTGGGGATTCCCGTCTGTTTAGCTAATTACCAACTATCGACTGTCAATTGTCAATTGTCAACTGTCAACTAAGAGGGCGGGCACTCTTGGCACCGCCCCTACCTGTCAACTGTCAACTGTCAACTCTCAACTGTCAACTCTCAACTCTCAACTATCAACTGCTTAACGTCTGCCAAAATTATTTCTAATTCAGCGATAAGTTGAGCAGCGCCCTCCAAATCTTGGGACGTGGCGAGACTTTGAAGTTGGGCTGCAATTTCGGGCATCAAGCGCACCGCCGCCGTAGCGCTGACACCTTTAATTTGATGCGCGCGACGGGCTACTGCTTCAGCATCTCCTGCCGCGATCGCACTTTTAGCTGCTGCTAAATAACTGCCGGCGTCAACTACAAAAGCTTGCAAAATTTCCCGTTCAAACTCCAAATCAGCACCGGCAATTTCGTGCAAGCGTTCCAAATCGATTACCGATTGGATATCAGAGTTGTGCTGTGCGGACTTCGGAGAAGTTGGCAGTTTAATTTCTACTAAATGTGCAGACCAATTTTCCAATACAGATTTTAACTGTTCGATCGAAATCGGTTTGCTGATATAATCGTCCATCCCAGCAGCGAGACATTTTTCGCGATCGCCCTTCAAAGCATTTGCTGTCATCGCAATTACAATCGTCTTTTCCTGCGGCTCTATTTTACCCGCAGCAATGTCTGCCGCTTCCCGGATGCGCAGTTGAACCGTAGCTGCATAACCGTCCAAAATCGGCATCTGACAGTCCATCAATACGATGTCATACTTTTTAGACGCCAGCATAGATAGCGCTGCTTCGCCATTATTAGCCACATCCGCCGTGCATCCCAAAACTCTCAGTTGATTCAAGCCGACTTTTTGATTGATCGGAGTATCTTCAACTAACAAGATTTTCAATTTTGCTAATTGTTTGTTGTTAGTAATTAACGCAGCCTCGCCCGCGATTGTTGCGGTGAGATTGCCCTGAATAGGTCGATCGATTGCAGTGTAGGGAGCGATCGCATTTACCAAACAATCAAAGAGTCGGTGAGCTTTCACCGGCTTAGTTAAATAACTGCTAAAACCGCTATTTACTAAGCGTTTTGCTTCTTCTAGCTGAGTCATAGAAGCCAGAACGATCCACTTAGTTTGCTGAATTGCCGACTCAGAAATCATCAAGCGTTCCAGGCTTCCAGCTATCATTTCCGGCAACTGAATGTCAACCACAGCGATATCAAAAGGACGAGCTGCGCCGATCGCTTTATACAATGAGGAAATCGCCATCCAACCGCTGTCTGCTTCCTCAACTTCCATCTGCCACGAAACTGTCATTTTATGCAGCAATTTTCGCACGGCAGGCTTGTCACTAGCAATTAATACTTTCCGCCCCGCCAGCACTGGTGTTAAATTCACTGTGCAGGTTGTTTCGCCAGCTACATCTTGCTTGAGGGCGGGCAAAGTAAACCAAAAAGTCGAGCCGATTCCCGGCGTACTTTCCACACCGATTTCGCCCTCCATCAGTTCCACCAACTGCTTGCAAATTGCCAGTCCCAAGCCCGTGCCGCCGTACTTTCTAGTGGTAGAAGCATCGACTTGACTGAAAGATTGAAACAGCTTTTGCCGATCTTCAGGAGCAATTCCGATGCCAGTATCCGTAACCTTAAACAGCAATAATTCGCTCGATTTAATTCCGAGTTTTACGGGTTGGCTTGCTGCTAAATTTTCAGTACCGGATCTTGCTGCTAACAGCGCCGGATTTCGGCAAATAGAAACTTCAATTACTACTTCCCCAGCTTCTGTAAATTTAATCGCATTAGTTACCAAGTTAGATATAACTTGCCGCAAGCGAGCTGGATCGCCTTGAATTTGCAGGGGTACGTCGGTATCGATCTGGGCTACTAATTCAATACCCTTTTTCTGTGCTGGAGTTGTCAGCAAATCCAGTACTTCATCAATACAGGTACTGAGATCGAAGTCGATCGTTTCCAAGCGCATTTCTCCAGCCTCTAGTTTGGAGAGATCGAGAATATCGTTAATAATCGACAGCAAGTTTTGACTGCTGACTTTGAGAGTTTGCACGAAGTCAAATTGTTCGGGAGTCAGATTGGTTTTTAGCAACAAGTCAGTCATCCCCATCACTCCATTCATCGGAGTGCGAATTTCGTGACTCATATTTGCTAAAAATAGCGATTTCATCCGAGATGCTTCGATCGCTGCTTCTCGGGCTTGCTGCGCTCGTTCAAATAGGGTAGATTGCTGAATGGCGATCGCTAATTGCACGCTCAATCTTCCCAACAAATCCACTTCAGAATCGCTCCAAGTTCGCGGGCCGCTGCATTGTTGGGCTACCAGCAATCCCCACAGACGATTTTGATTTGCTGTTAAACTCGTTTCTGGAAATTTGCTGGGAGAATCGTTCGGGAAAGATTCTGCGATCGACTCCTGACTTTCATCGCCTATAAAAATTGGTGCGACTAAATTAGCCCGCACTTGCAAACTAGCAAGAAAAGCTCGATGATTGTCTGTCAGATTAGCTGTATTAATATCTTCAATTGCTTGGATTTTGCCAGCGCAATACAGCAATTTATAAGTTTCTCCAAAGGAGTTTTCTTGGATTTTTTTGCCTAAAGTCGGCATCCAATCATCGCCTACAGATTCGACAACAACAGTCCCAGTACCGTCAGTTTCAAAACGGTAAATTACGGCGCGATTTGTTGCCAGCAACTGCCGCACTTCTTGCACTGCCGTACTTAGAGTTTGAGTGAGGTTGAGGGATTGGCGGACGCGCTGGGCGATCGCCGAAACTAGCCGTTCTCGTTCTGCTTGTTCCCGGATCGTTCTCTCAGCTTGCTTGCGTTCGGTGACATCGCGAATTACTGTGGCAAAGCAGAGAGGTTCGCGGTTTTGAGGGTGGTTGACCAGAAAAATATTCATTAATACATCAATGGGTTTTCCTGTGTACAAGTGTTGCAGTTGACCTTCTCCTTGCCACTGTCCCCGATCGATAATTTGAGGCAAAATTTCTTGTGTTAATTGTTGTTGAAAATTTCGACCTATATAATCCCAGATATCTGTATTGACGGCTTGAGAAATATTCTCTAGTCCCACTAATTTACGTCCGGCTTCGTTGACAAACAAAGTTTGACCTTCGAGAGTCGCCATACCGATAAAATCGCTACTATTTTCGATTAAGGAAACAAATTTTTGCCGTTCTTCTTCTCCTTTTTTGCGTTCTGTAATATCGCGTTTGACGCAAACGTGACAGATGACATCGCCACCGTTATTAATTACAGAATAAGCTGCTACGTCGATCGCCAGTAGGTTGCCTTGTTTGGTGATATTAGTAATTTCGCCTCGAAAGGTTCCGCGATCGACTAAACTGTTAGCAATTACAGAAAATCGTTCTCCTGCAATCAGCCGCGGGTGTTCTGCTTCTAATTCTGCGTCTGTGTATCCTAGCAGCGCGTAGTGGGCGCAGTTTTGTTCGAGGAAAAATCCATCAGCATCAATAATCACGAGGGCGTCGTTGGAGTTGAGAAAGATTTCGCGATAAAGTTTGAGTTTTTCCTCAGCTCGCTTGCGTTCGGTGATGTCTCTTTTGACGATCGCGTGACAAATTACCTCATTTGTATCATCATCATTCCGCACTGAAAAAGCCAAAACTTCGACTTCAATTGTTCCGGCTTGCCGAGATTTTACGCAGGTGAGTTCGCTTCGGTAAAACCCGGTGGTTGCTAAACTTTGCATTGCTGTAGCAAATGCGTGTTCTCCCATGCAGGTTGCGGGTGTTTTCTCCTGCAATTCCCATCCTCTGTAGCCGAGCAAGTTAGTGTAAGCTGGATTGTGTTCTAAATAAGAACCTTGAGGATCGAGAATGGCGATCGCGTCGTTGGATTTTAAAAAGATTTCTCGATAAAGTTGCAGTTTTAATTCGGCTTGTTTGCGATCGCTGATATCGACAAACAACCCGCAGTAAATAATTTTACCGTTGCTTTGCATTTCGGGCTGGGAAGCGCCTTGAATCCATTTCAGTTGTCCCGACTGAGTGATGATTTTTCCTTCCCACCGCCACGGTTGCAAATTTTCAGCAGACAGCGCGATCGAGTTTAAAAAGTTGTCTCGATCTTCGGGATGAATGGTATTAATAATTAAATCGATATTTTGCTGAGCGTCTTCGGGTTCTATTTCGTACAATTCTCTGCATCCCGCACTGACAAATGAGAATACCATCAAGCCGTCGGGATGCAAGTCAAGTTGATATACAGTACCTGGGATGCTAGCGGTAATTTTTTGCAGTTTTGCTTGGGTTTGACGCATGGCTTCGTCTGCTGCAGAGCATTCTGCAATCTCGCGGGAAATACCCAAAACTGCAAATATATTTCCTGCAGCATCTGACAGCGGAATTTTGCGGGTGTCAAAGATGTGCGTTTCCCCATTAGGAAGGACGATCGAACTGCAAGGATCGCGCACTATTTCTCCGGAGAGGGCGGCTCGATCGTCCTCGCGCCAGCCTCTAATCCCGCAGGTGCGATCGCCAAATACTGCTGTTCGATCGAAGCCCAATTCTATGTCATCTTTCCCGATAATTTCGCTAACTGTTTTGCCTAAATATCGCGCAAATTTTTGATTGACTAAAATATATTTAAATTCTCGATCTTTAACAAAAATTAAATCAGGAATAGTCTCAAATACTGTGGTTGATAATTCGCGATTTATTGGCGCAGCATTCAATAATTTATTTGCTGTTGCCAGAGCTGTGTTTTGTTTGTCATTTGCTAATTTAATGACTGCGACAGAGCAGATTTGACCGCAAGTATGGAGCAAACACAGATGTTCAAAAGTAAAAGCATTGGTCTGTTTAGCTGCAATTAAAAACCATCCGATCGATTCTTCCGTTTCATTGAGTAATGGCGCGATCGCCACAGATTTAAACCCGACAATAGGAGGCTGTTCGGTGTTGTAAAATCCCTCTCGATTTCCCTCCTGCCATGTAACGCGAGCTTGCTGCAAGCGAGTTACAATTTCGGTTGTTATTGCAGCAGTTAGCGGTGGCGATTGCTGCTGGTAGAGATGATTGTCTGGGAGCGACAAAAGTGCGATCGCTCCT
>JBOFTL010000782.1:0-4109 GCA_051652045.1 Microcoleus sp.
TCAACAAACCTTTTAGGAGTTTGTCGAAGTTTGTCGTGATTTTTGAAATGAGTCCCTTTATTGCCTCTTTGATGACCGTTCCGACATCTTTGGATAAAGCTCGGACGATTTTAGAAATGAAGTCATCTGCGGCTTTGAGTGAATCTTTAACGATTCTTGTCCCTTCTGCCTTTGGGTCTTTGAGAAATGCCTTGGCAGAGTCTAACAGCGATCGGGTTTCCCCGAAATTTTTGGTTACTTCATTCCGGAATTTTTCTAAACTCGCAGCCTGATCCTTAATTGCCTGAATTGGATTCGGAGCTTTGTCCGCGAATTCCTTTGCACGCGCTTCGAGATTCTTCCGCTGTTCCTCAAGAAGCTCTGCAACCGTATATTTGTTACTCATTGTCTAGCACCTAGTTTTTGATTGACTTACAACTCGTTGATGTTGTAGGTGTAAGTTTTTGTGGTCGGATTTGTGTTGATTGATTCGATCGTGAAATTCTTCCCAGCAAATTTCGCCTTCAGAGCAGTGACGATCGCACTTCCGCTATTGCTGAGGATCCCAACGCTATCGCCATCCTTAGCGACATAGGAAACGGTTTCAACCTTGTCTGCGACCTTGGCGATCGTCCACTCAAAACCATTGGCTGTGAGTTTGTTCGGGTCGTTATTGGTATTGGGTGCCGCGAGCTTATCTTTGAGCGTTTTGAGTTTGGCGTCATCGGTCACGGCAACGATCGCATCAATCAATTTCGCCCCAAGGGCTTTGAGCTTTTCTGCCTCGGATATTTCAATGATGCGATCGGCGATCATCTCTCCAGTGAATGATTGAAATAACTCCTCTTGAGTCTCAGGTTTAGCAAACTCTGCCGCTACAGCCGTCCAAATTGCATCAAGGAAAGTCTCATCTTTCAACAGAGCACTTTTAACATTGCCAACAAGATTGCTAGAGGCTGCGTTTGGACTTTCCGCATACTCAGATTCTGGCAAAGTTTCGGGAATTCGCTCTTTAAATTCCCCATCAAAACTCCCTTTAATCTCTTGAGTTAGCTCAGGCTTAATCTCCTCTTTCGTTTCCTTCTTGAATCCTGTAAGCAGCTCCGCCTTAACCTTTGTTACAACAATTTCAGGCAATTCCTTCAGTAATTCAGCTTTGCATTTTTCACAAGCCATTTTTTCCTCTTCTTCTGATAATCCTTCTTTGCAAATACAAATCCCCTTTGCCGTGCCGTCTGACTTTTTACGCACCATGAGCACGCAATTTTGTTCGCAGGATTGGCACTTGAATTCCGCATTGTCCGGCTTATTTTCACGGGGAATATTTTTAACCTCGTGCTCAGAACCTCCACGAATCTCTTTAACAATGATTCCTTTTTTGGGAGGCGGAGGGTTATTGTTGTCGGGAGGGTCCGAGGGGTTTGGAAGAGGCGTATAAGGTCCGTAGTTTCCGCCTTCGTCCTGAACTTCAACAACAAAGCTTACTGGATTCCAGTAGTAGAGATCCATTCCGTTAGGCGATCGTCTCTTTGCCCTAAAACCAATCTGCTCTCTTTCTCCGTTAAATGAGGTTCCCCATAGCTCTAGGATTTGAGTTTGTTCCCGTCCTGCCCACATTTGGACAGGAGAGCCAAGGCTTTCTAAGGAAAACTTGGTCATGGGATGCACGGTCATCAATTTAGATTCCGGGGAGAATCCTCCTTCATAGGCCCAAAATCCATTAGGGAAGCTTGTAATACGTTCCGCTCTTTGTGCAAACTGGACTGTTATGCGGACAATCACAGAAGCTAGGGTGGAAGGGTCGATCGGCACGGGTGGAGGCGAAGGCGGAGCATCGTCTTCATTGCCAGAATTAGAGATAGTTCCCCAATAGGCGATCGCGCCTTCCCCGTCCTCAGTCGTTGGGATATCCGTTTGCCATTCCGGTCCCAAATGCAGAAACAAATCAGCACAAGGCTGTTTAAATTCGGCTAATTTTTCCATACAAAAATGGGGGCATTCAGCCCCCTGCTAATTGCCTGCACTAATCCGAGTTTTAAATGATGTCGTCCGGGTCAATGTCTGTTGCGTCAATCACTTTTCCGTAGATTGTGGCGTCGTAATTAAATGATTGACGCTGCTGCCCGTTTCTCTGTGTGACTGAGATTCGAGCGGCTCCCAGTTCAATCGCATTTGTTTCGGTTGTGTCTCCACGAGTCCAAAGTGAAACCAATTTGATGAATGCTGAAAAAAGCACTTCGGGGTCAAAGAATTTCTGAACGTTGCTTAGTCCAGTAGAAGCAAGAGAGGAGAACGTGACTAAAAAGACGGGGTTAGTGGCGCTGACGTTCTTCGCAGCTAAGAAGGCTTCTACAGCCTCGACGTCTCCAGAAACAAGGCAAGCATCGCCAAAGAAGTCCTGTAATGTAGGTTTCGCCATGGGAAATTAAATGCTCAATCGTGGATCCCTTCCAGTTTTCCCTAGAGAAATCTAAAACGCACAAAAAGCCCGATCGCACTGGAATTCACGCGATCGGGCAGGGAGCAAAGGTAATATCTGGGTTTACTTGAAGTCGATTCGAAGATTCGCCATTGAATTATGAACCGGAATTTCTAGTTTTTGAAAGGCTTCCGATTTTGGAGTGTCGAAGAAAACGTCAATATCTCGGCTTTCTCCTGGATTGAAGGGGCGTTCTTCTAGGCTCTCGTAAACCTGAAACGAAGCTTCAGTATCAACGCGATAGACTTTCCCTCTAGCACCGGTTAATTCTGCCAACGAGGGATAGAAAACATTTTTTGCAGATTGACGGCTATTGGTCGAGTTCGTTACCCGAACCCGTGCGACGACCCAATGACCAGCAGCTTCAACATTATCGCCCACGACATCTTTAGTATTTCGCCCAACGGAACCAAGAGATTGAACTGAAACTTGCCAAGGTCCGAATTTTGTAACCTTGCTGATTTTGGAGGCGATCGCAGTTTGTGGTGTGGAGACAATGGCGATCGATCCGAGCAGTGCGGGTAGGAGTAAAGCTATTGCAATATTTTTCATGGGAAGACTGAGTGAGTAATAAATTCAAAGCCCGCCCAGAAGACGCCTGAGCGGGCTTTCTTAATGTGCCCATGGATAGCTTGGAATTCTGCTCATAAAGGCAGAAGTTCAAACGAAGGGATGCGAGTTTCAGCCGATCGCTCTCCCTTATTGACAATGAAGCGGCGCGGGATTGAAGCATCGCCGATCGGCTATATAGTCCCCATTTAGTCCAGACCACTATTCTCAATAAGGACGCATTCTCTTTTTGTCACGGAATTCAAATTCCCATCGACCGAAAAAGGTCCATGTTTTTCTTCGGACACGAGCGGCAAGTCTCCGGCGCTGGGGATGCGGATGCGGAAGTGAAACCGAATAGATGAAGAATTTGGTGAGCATGGCTAAAAAAAGTCCGATCGGCACCTAATGCGATCGGCAGTCTGAGGATTCAATGCATGGGAGAATATTCACATGGGCACCAGATATAGCGCCATCCGTGAATCTGCGGTTAGTCGTCGTCACTGGCTCCAAATTCTTTGCCAACTGGAGGACCGAAGTCGATCTCTTCATGACGATTCTCCGGGGTGATTCCGGCAATCATTTCATCAAGCTTGTAGCGCTTCTCAGCTTCTGTCAAAGTTCGTAAAGCCTCATAGCAAGCATTATTTGCGTACATCCGAGTTCTCAGACTACTTGCTGCTGTACCTTTCCAATCCTTGTCCTGTTTGGCATCCCTGGCTAAATCACCAAACGGGCAATCTGAGTCCAGTTGCTCCCAGAGCCAAGTCCTAAACGATTTTCTCCTCATCATGGTCTACCTCTTGAAGATGACGGAGGCGATCGTGATGATAGTGGCGGCGGTGATGAGACTGAAGGACAGTTGAACGACCCATTGCGTTGCCTGCCGGTAGTCGGTGAACTTCTCGTTAAATTTCTCGGTATCGGTGACGGCTTGCTCTGCTTTGGTGCTGAGCGTTTCAACATCCTCAGACAGGCGATCGAGACGGTCTAAAACCTGCTGCTGGAAATCTTGGTCTGACATAATGGACTCTACTTCATTACCTTTACGGTTACTAAACAGTGTAGCGGCTGCTTCGATCGCGATCGAAGCAGCCGTTTT
>JBOFTL010000783.1:0-5442 GCA_051652045.1 Microcoleus sp.
TAGTCCGCGCAGGCGGACTTTGTGCGTGTAGAAGCGGTTTCAACCGCCGATCGATCGAACATATTTTCTAAAACATCGGCGGCCAAAGATTTGCCACCGGAAGTTCCCAACCGGGCAGTAACTCCGGCACTGTTAATACATCCCGATCGCGCTATCGCTCTAAACGGAGGATTTATAACGGGGATACCTAACCCGGATTTAGTATAACAGTCTGGAAATTCAGTTATTTAAAAAATCATCAAAAAAAGGCATTTGTTCTTGACAAATACCTTTTTTTGTGAGAAATAGTTCGGTTAAATAGATATAATTCCTGTAGGGGCGGATTCGCGACAATCTTCAGTCAAAATGATAAATCTCATCAACCCACCCCGAGCGGCTTTTATCAGTAATTACCCGAACTCAATCTTACGGACGAGGCGTCTTATCTTGCTTGAAAGAAGCCAACCAATCGCGAATTTGATCGGCCGCAATATCGCGCCCGCCCAAGCCGAAAGCTAAAGCAATTCCTACCGCGATCGCCCCTAGCAACAGCCCGAAAGCTAAATTCACGATATCGCTACCGATACCCATTTGTTGCAGCGCCAAAGCTCCAACAAATATAATCACTGCAATCCGAGCCGTTTGACCCAAAAGCCGCGCTTGGCGAGTTCCAGAACTGGCAATCAAATTGAACGTCCAATTCGCCAAATACAGCCCGATCGCAAATAATACCAAACCCGATAGTACCCGACCGGCAATCACCAGCAAACCGCTGACAATCAGCGTTAGCGCCGGAATCCGCAGCACGTCGGTAGCGGCAACTACAGCAAACAGAATGATGCCTACCTGCACCACAATTCCCACAAATTCCGAAGGCGTGCGCGCCGGAATCTCATGTTCCTGAAGTACCGTTGCATCCGGATCTTCTGGAGAACTTGCTGGCGGCAGCTTCAGCGGTTGCTTAGTTTGCACTCCCAACCAAGAAAAGATGTTGTTGAAGCCAATTCCGGTCAGGATATTTGTTACCAACTCGCCGATCCAGCGACCCACAAAATAAGCCACTAACAGAATTAGTACGGCCGTAAAAATGTTGGGAAGCGCGCCTAAAACGCTGCCCAGCATCGCAGTTGCTGGTTGTGAAATCGCCTGAATGTCTAAAGCATTCAGAGCTGAGATCGCAGTTGGAATCAAAATCAAAACATAGACGATCATGCCGACAATCCATGACAGAGATTGTCCGCCTGCAGTCCGCGAAATTCCGAACCGCGCGCCCACACTATCTGCCCCAGCAGCAGCTAACAGATTCGTCACGATCCGCCGCACTACCATCGCCAGCAACCAGCCGACAAAACCGATCAGCAAAGCTTCCAAAATTTTCGGAATTGCTGCCAGAATTTGGTTGAGCAAATTGTTAACTGGTAGTAGAGCCTGCTGCAATTCCAGCGAGTCGAGAATCAGCGGTAAAAACAGCAGAAAAATAAACCAGTAAAGCGCATTTGCCAGAGTATCGCTCAGCAGCAAAGGACTCTCGCTGGGCGCAGTACCCACTTGTTGATTCAAGCGCTCGTCCAGGTTAAGAGTCCGCATCACCCGCGATAAGGCTAATTTGGCAATTGTTGCGAGTACCCAAGCAATTCCCAACCAAATTAACGCGCCGCCTAACTTCGGTAAGAAGCCGGTGATTTGATTGAGAAAAGTATTGAGTGGTTGCGAGACAGCCGTGAGATTTAGCTGGTTGAAAAAGGCGACCAGGAAAAAGATAAAAATAATCCAGAACACCGCTGTAGAAATCCATTTTTCCACTTGCGGAGCGCCGGTTCCGTCGGGGCGGCCGGTAATCCAACTAGCCAGACGGTTGTCGATGGTAGTTTTCTTGAGCAGTCCCCCGACTAAAGACGAGACTAGGACTGCTACGATCGACCCAATTAGCAGAATACCTACTGCCCAGATCAGGTTGCCAATGTTTGAACTCTGAAATAGATTGTTAATGCCGCGTTCGGCATCAGCCAGCGGGTTTGGGGCTGCCTGGGCCTGTGCCAACATTCGATCGGACAGAACCGTTATTCTGGTCCATGTCGGTTGAGTGATTTCTTGCCAAGTTTCATTCATTTTTTTCTCAGGTTAACGTCAGATTTGACAAGGAAAATAAGAAACTGTAAGAATACGCTTCTAGCTTGCAGGTTCTCATGTCAATTCGTCAAGTTTTCGAGCAATCAATTGAAATTCGTGCTGCAGCTACCCTGGTGGAGCGCTGCATCAGCGATCGTACTTTAATGCATAAGTGGCTCAATCCGATGTTGCGCTGCGATCCCGTGGGTGAATGGGACACTGCTTTCGGGAGCCGCAGTCTATTTATCATAAAAATTCCTATTTTGCAACCCACTTTAGAGAGTGTTGTGCTGGAACGAGAACCCGGTTTGATTGTATGGGGGTTTGATGGATTTTTTAAAGGGCGCGATCGTTGGGAATGCCAGCCGCAAATCCAAGGGACGCTTTTAATTAACCGCTTTGAATTTGAGATTCCCAATCCTCTCATCCGATTTGGTTTCAATCGCTTTGCAGCCCCTTGGACGCAAAAAGATATGCAAGACCAACTCCGCCGGCTCAAAAGGGTAGCGGAGCAATTGTCTCAAAACCTCAGCCAGTAAAATATCAGGTTTGTAGTGTGGACTTCAGTCCGCAGAATAGCAGGTTCGTAGTGGGGACTTTAGTCCGCAAAATATTGCGTACTTTTGTTCACCGGACACAATCTGAAGAGAGGACTCACGCGACTCTCATCCCACACTAACCGAGGCGGTATAGTGTGGGGATTCCCGTCTGTTTAGCTAAAGTCCTTACTACGAACTTTTAAAGAGAGGACTAAAGTCCTTACTACGAACTTTTAAAGAGAGGACTAAAGTCCTTACTACGAACTTGCAACAGCTATTTGGCACTGCCCGATGAATTGGGCTGGCAAATCATTTGTCTTGCTTGACCGGCTGTATTTTGCAAAGTTGGGGAATTCTGATACATTGCCTGTATATCTTGCAAATCTTTGATGACTCGCTGATAGATTGCTACGGCTTGATTTCCATCAACTTCTAAAGCTGTCGGTCTGTAATTTTGAATCACTTCCATCAGCGATATTTTGCCGTCGCTAGAAGCTGCTACCAAAGCATCGCGCAATGCCGGTGCGCTTTGAGCGCGAGTTGCAGGGGCATAAGCAACTTCTCCCAATTGTTTCAAAACAATTTCTCCGAAGTAAGTATTCGCCAATCGCGATACTAATTGAGAATCTAAAGCCACTTCTCGCGTTAAGATTTCCCGCACCGATTCGGGAGTTTGTTTGGCAAGACTCAGTACGCTTTGCAATTGAGGTGACGGTTTGCCAGTTTGTGCGAAGCTTTGCAAATCGCTCATCGGTAAAGTTACATCAACAGCACCGTATTTCACGGTGACTTTTTCTAATGCAGAAGCTTTACCAGCGCTCAATAACACGGCACTTGTTCCCAGCAACAGCGCCAAACCTAATGATAAAGACTTTGACATTCTTGTGGTTAAACGATCGGACTGCTGGCGGATTCCGTTGCAATAACCTTGTTGAAGTTGAAAATTCATGAGTTTGGGCCTCTTTAGATCGAGATACTTTTTTCGATTTTCGATCGCTCGTCTTTGTTCTGTGCGTTCTCTGCGGTCTTAAGTCGGGGAAATGGGTTTTCTTGTTCCCTAAATGACCGATTATTTTACTGTGTTGTCCGGTTACTTTAACCTATCAAAAGACAGGTGTCAATTTTGAGTGTCTTGTGGTAGGATCTGGCGCTTTCTGTTGGGCGATCGCGCGATCGCCCGGATTCGCACAAAAATCTTGTTTTTAGGCGATCGCCCGCAAACTAGAAGCTGTTGCTATTACAAAAACTCAACTATAGCTCGCCGAGCAATGGCATCATTATTGCATAAAAGATGTAAAAGTTCTGGTAATCTTTTGAAAGATTGAATTAAATTTCGCTCGAATGACTCGATTCACTCACGAACAATTTGCCAAAAATTATTTAGCAGAAATTCTATGTAGAAAAACTCCATTGATGCAGACAAGCCGATCGATCGGCACTTTGTCAGTATTGGGCGCGCTCGATTAATTAACTCGATTAATTCAGATGTTGGAATACAAAGCTCTTCGATCTGGAATTGAATATGACTGTACTTTTATCAGCTATATTGCTAATTCTCCCGCTCCTAAAAACCTGGACAAACCTACACACAGGTAATTTGAACCCACGTATTAAGTCTGCGGTGTAACTTTGAGTGGATAACCGCGCTTCGCTTGTGCTTGGTAGAGATGCCCCCTCTCCCACTCTCACCCTCTCGGGGTTCGCAGGGGGACACCGCCCCTAGACTCTCCCCAACTCTCTCCTCTGGTCCCTCTTTTGCGACAGCACCTCACGCGGTAGGATCTGGAAGAGTCGATCGCAACTTATAGAAATTTTCAGCGTGCCAAACCCCGAACGCAAACCACTACTCTTAGATTTTGAAAAGCCTCTGGCCGAACTCGAAACCCGAATTCACCAGATCCGCGAACTCGCTGATGAAAACGGCGTAGATGTCTCCGACGAAATTCGCAAGCTCGAAGCCCGCAGCGTCCAACTGCGCCAAGAGATTTTTAGCAGCTTGTCCCCCATGCAGCGCCTGCAACTGGCGCGCCACCCCCGCCGCCCCAGCACCCTCGATTACATTCAGGCAATTAGCGACGAGTGGATCGAGCTTCACGGTGACAGGCGCGGTGGAGACGATCCGGCCCTGGTCGGCGGAATTGCCCGCATCGACGGCCGATCGACCGTGATTATCGGCCACCAAAAAGGGCGCGATACTAAAGACAATATCGCCCGCAATTTTGGCATGGCAGCACCTGGGGGCTACCGCAAAGCCCTGCGGTTGATGGAACACGCCGATCGCTTCGGAATGCCGATTTTTACCTTTATCGATACTCCGGGGGCTTGGGCGGGCTTAGAGGCGGAACAATTTGGACAGGGTGAGGCAATTGCCTGCAATCTTCGAGAGATGTTTCGTTTGGACGTGCCGATTATCTGTACTGTGATCGGTGAGGGCGGTTCTGGAGGCGCTTTGGGCATCGGTGTGGGCGAGCGGTTGCTGATGCTGGAGCATTCTGTTTATACCGTGGCTACCCCCGAAGCTTGCGCGGCTATCCTCTGGAAAGACGCGGCAAAAGCTCCTCAAGCTGCTGAATCTCTGAAAATTACTTCCTGGGATTTGAAAAACCTCGGCATCCTCGATCAAATCGTCCCAGAGCCGATCGGGGGCGCTCACTCGAATCCCCTTAAAGCTGCTGCGGCGCTCAAACAAGCTTTGTTGGCTAACTTAGCAGAACTTACTGAGCTCACCGGCCAGCAGCGACGCCAACTCCGGTATCAAAAATTCCGACACATCGGCGTTTTCTCGGAGATTTCTGCTTGATTCGATCGATTCACA
>JBOFTL010000784.1:0-2293 GCA_051652045.1 Microcoleus sp.
TTTCATTTTCACTCAATTCCCCTCATGTCGCTGCACCTCAGTTTGTGCAAGCAATTCCAGCAACAGCCAACACCGTAAAAACTCAAGTAAAAACTCAAACAATACCAGTTTGGGGAACTCAAATAGATCCCAATTCCGCCAGCAATCTTGCAGCAAATCACAGCAATCCCCAGGTTCGGGGAATCGCAACTTTTCTAGACGATCGAAATTTAGTATTGGTAGGAGAAGCCAATCAAATTTTAGACATTTTAACTCCCGAACAGCAGCAATTGCTATCGGGACGCATCGTTTGGGAAGTTGCTAATTCCGGCACGCAACGCAGGCAAATCGCTCAAAAAGAATTAGAATTCAATTTAGGTTTGGAGTCGGCGGCGAAGCAAGCTAAATTGCCACCCTTGAAGAGATTTTGGGAATTGATGGCTTGGGTGCAAGCAAGTCCGATCGCGCTGAAAAGAAATCAATTTGGAGAATCAATTCTGGCTGTCAAACAAGCGTTAGAAACAGCAGTTAATGCCAGCACCAACCGCAATTTAATGTTAACTCAAAAGGCGATCGCTCCAGCAACGAATGCGATCGCTCCCAATCTCTCAAAATTGGATGTTAATCTTGACAGCAAAATTGACCGCACTCCCGATACTCCATCCTTTGTTACCTTACTCGATCGCGCCGCCGCCAACATCGAAACCTTAAGCTTGCCCGCAGTATCAAAAAACACCGCAGAATTAACAGCAGGCAATTCCGACAACATCCCCGCAGCCGGCCCGTCCGCAAAAGAAATTCTCGAAAAATACGCTAGAAGCATTGAAGAAATTATTTGGTCGTCAGTAGACTACCTTCTCGGTAAAGAAACAGCAGCAAGCGATAGTACGGAGAAAGCACTGGCGATCGAGTATTATTTGAAACAGCAAGCCCTTAAAAATGCAGAGCCAACATCAACCGCACCCGATCGACCTTGGTTGAAGTGGCAAGACTTATTCGGAGAACCCGCACCAGGGCCAACCGTAGGGGATGTGCCCCCGTGCCCGCCCTCCGATCGTCCGTTGCCTGATAAATCACAAACCAGCACAAAAGTCAAGCCCCAGATCGAAGAAATAGAAGCACTGCCAGAAGGGCGATCGGCCTCGATCGCCACCTCACCTTACCCAGCAGCAATTCAAACCGTGCTAGCGCAGCTCAAACAGAGCTTGATTACCACAAAAGTGCCAAAAAATCAACCCCAAAAACCAGAAAAAATCGCCATAGTGCGACAGCAGGGTGCCACCCCCAATCCAGTAGCCAAAGTCCACCAGCCGCAACCGACAGGGCACAGTGCAGCAGCCAAAACCCAGTCAGGAAAAGCAATATCAGTTGCAGCAGCAAACAACCGCAAAGGAGGAGTCAACCCAGAAGCAGAGTGGCTGGAAACCAAAGCAGAATCGATGGGATATGTCAAGCACCCGCTAGAACAAGCCCTAGAATGGCTCGATCGCATCTTGCTGCGTTTAGAAAAAATTGTAGAGCAAATCTGGAATTGGGCAAAAACCAACTTGCTCAAAGTCCCCAACAGCAAAGATTGAGTGTCAAATTTACGAATCTTTAGCTATTCAGGCGGGAATCCCCAGCCCATAATCTTTGATTTGGGATGGGATGAAAGACGAGCGAGGATATGAGCGATCCTCCAAGCGATGGAAAGGCTCCGCCAACCAGTAATGGAGGATGGCGACAAGACGAGCACTCCTGGGTAACAATTCTGGTAAAATACTGATGTCTGGAATCGCAGAATAATCATCTAGGTCTAGATAAAAATCCTTCGTGTGACCAGTGGGGCTCTTCGCGTACCTCACTATAAAATGCCGTAGAGGGAAACGATTGGAGTACCTTGAAGGAAGATCTTGATATCCTTAACCGGACTCAGATGCTTACAACATACTGCTTGCAGTTGGTGTAGGAGCGTCATCATATGATAATTTAAGGTTGCCGTAACTGTTGCGGCAAACACACCCAGTTCGATCGCATCGTAACTAATCACATACTTGGAGAATCCCGCAGTGCTCACCCTAAAAATCGTAGTTAATATAGTTGTGTTATTCTTTGTCAGCCTGTTCGTATTTGGATTTTTGTCCAACGACCCGGCTCGCAACCCCAACCGGAGAGACATGGAATAAGCAGGCACAGACGCCAGCACAGCAGGGGCTGTGGCGTCGCAGCCCCTGACAACAGCAAAAGCAGCAAGCAAAGAACAGTCCAAAATTCAGCAACCACTCCAAGCAATGGGTCCAGAGTCCGTCAAAGCAGCATAATTTTTTTAGAGACT
>JBOFTL010000785.1:0-7402 GCA_051652045.1 Microcoleus sp.
GTAGGCGGTAGGGAATACATCTCCAACCTAAAACCTAAAACCTCAAGCCTAAAACCTCACCGAGAATCAGGAACAAAGAAGAAGATGGAGCTACAAGCTCATGCCGCCTTTTTGCAGTTGTTTTAGGGGATCGAGCAAAATGTCAGCTACGGACTGCTGGCGGATGACTATTTCGGCGCTGGCTGTTTGCCCTGCTTTCAGTTGCAAATTTTTGTGATTTGCGCTTGCCGAATGCCGATCGATACTGACTTCTACTCGATAAAAAACTCCCGTGCGTTCGTCAGTTTTGCTATCCGGTGAAATTGAGAGCACTTTTCCTGGAATCACGCCGTAGTTTTGATAGGGAAAAGCATCGAATTTGATTTGCACCGGCATTCCGGTTTTGACAAAACCTGCTTCTCGATTTGGCAAATTGACAGCCAGAACTAGAGGAGCATTTTTGGGCGTAACTTCGGCAATTGTTTGACCGGGCGCAACGACTTCACCGATGTTGTGAACGTTGAGTGCCGATACAATTCCGCTGACTGGGGCGTAGAGAAATCTTTGTTTCAGTTTAGCGTTAGCTTGAGCGAGCAAAGTTTGAGTTTCAGCGATTTTGGATTTGACTTGATTTAAATCGATTTCTAACTGCTGAATTTTTTGCTCTTTTTCTAACTGAGTTTGGTGTGCTGCTGCTTGCTGGCGACTGGCTTCGGCTTGCAGTCGATCGAGCTCTGCGGATTTTTCTGCAAGTTCGCCTTTGGTGCGAGCGATCGCGCTAGTTCGATCGCGCAAAGTTTGTTCGACTTCAAACAGTTTTTCCTTAACCTGAGTTGCTTCGGAAAGTTGGCTCCTGATGGCAGCGCTAGTTCGATCGCGCACGGTTTGTTCGATCTCAAAAGCGCGATCTGTGGCTTGTGTTTCTTCTCCCAACTGACTTCTAATCACAGCATTTTCGCTCTCCCGCAACGCTTCCTCAGCTTGAAACAATACATCTTTTGACAAAGCACCTTCATCTACCAAAGGTTTGAGCCTCGCGATCCGCTCTTTGTGGGCTGTTACTTTGGTTTTCAGTTGCGCGAGCAAATTTTGAGTCTTTTGTTGTAGCGGCTCCACCTGAGCTCGCCGCTCTTGTTGGGATGTCACATCTGCTTCGAGTTGTGCGAGCAAATCTCGGGCGTTTTTTTCCAAAGGTTTGAGTTGCTGCTGGCGGGCTTGTTGGGATGCTACATCGGCTTCTAGTTGCTCGATTTGAGCTTCTGCGGTAGCAACGGAGGCGCTGGCGCGGGCGATGGCGGCTTGGGCGCCGCGTTTGTCTGCGGCGGCGATGGCTTGGCTGGCTTGGGCTTCGAGGCGGGTGCGCTCGATCGAACTTTGCACCTGCATCAATTGAATTTGATAACCGCCGAGCATTTTTTCGAGTCGAGAGACTTCGCTAGCTGCTGTTTCCGGATCTAATTCTGCTAGCAATTGTCCGGCTTTAACATTGTTACCTTCTTTCACAGGAAGGTTAACGATTTTTCCCGTTTCGATCGGGTGAATTTTGTAAACATCACCTTTGGGAACTAATTTGCCTTGAGCGTGACCTACTTCATCAATTTTGCCGAAAGTTGCCCACGCTACAAATGCTAGGGAAAAGATCGTGCCTCCCAACATCAACCGCTGGGGAAAAGATACTGGCGGTCGATCGAGCACTGAGTGCAAAGAAGTTGACCAATTATCTGTAACTGCGGTCGGGAACCTTCCTGGATAAATTGAGTCATTGGTTTGAGAAACACCTTTTTTAGTCTCGGTTATTTCTGGTTTTCCAACTGCGTTTTCTTGCCGGGAAGCTGTCGCTGCTGAATCTTCAGCTATGGGGTTTGGAGGAGAATCAAATCTGTTTGCATCTTGTGAAAGCATGACCGTTACTCCAAATCAGTAATGGGTAATTGGGAATTGGTAATGGGTAATGGGTAATGGGTAATCGGTAATTGGTAATTGGTAATGGGGAATCGGTGCTGGAGACTTGGGAATACAGGATGGAGGCTTAGTAATTGGCTAAGCGTTGCGGAGGGAATTGAAAATTGCGAATTGAGAATTAGTAGCGGGGAATTGTCAATCGAAAGTTTTAACTTTCTTGCTTCTTCGCTCTTCCCTTTTCCTTCTACCCTCATCCTTCTTCCTTCTTCCTTCTTCCTTCTTCCTTCTTTAAAGAGCTAGCTGTTGTTGGGCGAGGTGATAGTAAAGTCCTCGATCGTCCATCAATCGATCGTGCGTGCCTTGTTCGGCTAAAATTCCCTTGTCTAGAACCAAAATGCGATCGGCATTGCGCACCGTAGAGAGTCGGTGAGCGATGATAAATGCAGTGCGATCGCGACTGATGCGAGCTAGATTGTTCTGAAATCTGCGTTCCGATTCGGTATCTAATGAAGAAGTTGCTTCGTCCAAAATCAAAATTCGAGGATCGCCTAACAAAGCGCGGGCGATGGCAATTCGCTGTCGCTGTCCTCCCGACAAACTCGCTCCCCTTTCCCCCACAGGAGTTTGATATCCTAACGGCATATCTTGGATAAATTGGTGAGCTTCTGCTAGTTTGGCAACTTCGATCGCCCGTTCGCAACTTGCAAAATCTGCCTCTGTTGTTTCCGCATTTTGGTAAAGGGAAGTCGGCCCGTTTTTATACAGTACGATATTTTCCAAAATCGTGCCGGAAAATAAGAAACAATCTTGAGGAACCACACCCAACTGACTTCGCAACGAGTTAGGGGAAACGTGTCGGATATCGTGTCCGTCAACAGTCAATCGGCCTGTTTCTGGATAGTAGAAACCTTGTAGCAATTTCACCAAAGTGCTTTTACCGGAACCGCTGCGGCCGACAATTGCCACTGTTTCGCCAGCTTCCACTTCAAAGGAAATATTTTGCAGCGTGTGGCGTTCGTCGTTTTGGGAATAGCGGAAACAAACATTTTCAAATTTGACATTTCCCCGAATGCGCGGCAGTACCAGCATCGGTTTGTCGGGACTTTCTTCAGGTTGAGTAGCAAAAACGTCATCCAAACGTTCGATCGAAACTACAACTTCTTGAAATTCATCCCACAATCCTACTACGGAAAGTATCGGAGAAATCACGCTGCCAATCATCATATTAAAAGCGACAAATTGACCGATCGTCAACTGGTCTTGAATTACCAGCATTGCTCCGTACCACAGCAAAACCGTGCTGCCCAAAGTATTGACAGACCCGCCAATTACTTGTAACGAATTCGCCAATTTCTGACCGCGAAATTTGGCATTAATCATCTCGGTTAATTGGTCTTCCCAACGCCAGCGCATTTCTCGATCGGCCGCAGTTGCTTTAATCGTGGAAATCCCCGAAATCATTTCTACCAAAGATGAGTTTTGTTTCGCACCTTCGTTAAAAATATCTCGCGATACTTGTCGCAGCAAGGGAGTTGCAGCCAAGGTCAAAATTACAATTGGCGGAATTAAAGCCAGCACCAATAAAGCCAACTGCCAGTTGTAGTGAACCATCAGCCCGATGTAAACGATTGCCATTAAAGCATCCAACCATGCAGTAATCGCTTGCCGGGTCAAAAATGCCTGAATTTTTTGATTTTCTTGAACTCGCGTTAAGATATCTCCGACGTGTCGCGTTTCAAAAAATTTTAGAGGCAAACTGAGAGTGTGATTGATAAAACCGCTGACTAAAGTAAGGTCAATGCGGTTGGAAAGGTAATCCAGCAAGTATTGTCTGGTGGCGGTTAGCAGCAGCCGCCACACGCTGAACATTAAAAGTCCGATCGCAAAAACGTGCAGGGTGACAAGGCTTTTGCTGACAACTACTTTGTCCAGAATTACTTGGGTAAATAGAGGCGTAATTATCCCGAACAGTTGGATGAATAATGACGCTGCCAAAATTTGCGCGATAATACCTCGATAGGGCCAGACTATACCGAGAAAGTTTCGAGTTTTGATGCCTTGGTTTTCGGCATTGCGATTGCGGTATAGCTGCGGGGTGGGATCTAAAATTATCGCGTAACCCGTCCAGCTATCGCTAAAAGTTTTCACGCTCATCCACCGCTTTCCAGCAGCGGGATCGGCAATTAAAACCTCTTGTTTGCGAAAGCGATAAACCACGACATAGTGATTGCCTTGCCAGTGAGCGATCCAGGGATTTTGATTTCGGAGGGGGGTTAAAGATGCGCGCACGGGACGGGCTTGAAATCCCAAAGTTTCTGCTGCTTTGGCGAGGTTTTTGGGAGAAGTGCCGCTGCGACCGACTTCTGCTAGTTCGCGCAGGTAATTGATACTGTATTTTTTACCCCAATATTCGGAAATCATTGCCAAGCAAGTCGCCCCGCAGTCTGAGGCGCTTTGCTGCTGAAGAAATGGGAATCCGGTGCCAAACCACCTGCGTTGTTTGGGTTTGGGAAAGATAACTGTTGCTGTTTTTGGTTTTTTGTCTTGGGCTTGGGATTGTTTCGATCCCTCACTTGTTGCAGCAACTTTTGCATTGTTGCCGGGAACGAGTAAGGTTAAAGTGCGAGATTTGTGGATGAGTTTTGGGACGGAATTGCTATCTGCTACTACTGCTGCTTTTGCTAGTTCCCACTGTGGGGATGCGATCCGGTAAATTACTAAGTTTGTTTGAGCCCTCCAGTTGTCGGGTATGGGGTCTGGATGTCCCCAACTACTGCCTGTCAGCGGGGCTTCTAAACCTTGGATTTGGCCGCTGCGCAACCAAAAGTGACTGGGGGATTTTTGGCAACCTTCGGCAACTGCAACTCCGGCGGAAATTCGAGTTTCTTCTAAGTGGGGTAACAGGTAAGAGCAGAGGATTTTCTGTTCTTGGGTATTGAGCGATCGCACTTCTGTTTGCGTCTTGAAAAAGATGAGTTTGTGCCGCTCTTTAAATTGTTGTTCTAACTGCTGTTGCAGTCGGGGAAACTGTTGTAAAATTGGCTGGAATTTGGCGCGATCGATCCGGGCGATTTGGCAGTTACTGGCGGCAATTATTCTGTAGGAAAGCGGGCTGTCAGTAAAAAGGTCATCCGCCCCAAATATTTCTCCGGTTTCTAATACTGCTGCCGAAACTTCTTGCTGGCTAGATGTTTCTAATGCTAACAGTCTGACTCGACCTTCGCACACTAAATAACAAGTACGTGAAGCGAAGCTATCCCGCAGGGAATCGTCTTGTTTGCTGGTTGCTAAATTGCTGTTTTCATCTGGATTTTGATATTTGGCAATTTCTGCTCCGAGTTGAAATTCAAAAGTTGGTGATGCACTGCTTAATTTGGAAATTAAGTTCGGTTCTGCATCGGTACATTCAAAGAGTTTGGTAAATGCTGCAATAATTTGTACTGGTTCTTGCACTCTGGTTGAGTTAGCTGGAACCCACAATTCTTTTTTCATTGCTTACCCCTGTATCATCTCTTGAGTTGAGTAATCTATCGCTCGCGTTTTTGCGCTTGCGTTTTTGTTGGAATTAACTTGAAGCTGTTCGATCTGACCGATTTTAAAAACGGCTTGAAAAACGGCTGAGATTGCAAGTTATTTTAATTGCACCTCAAGCAAGCTACCCATAGTTACTCTTTGAAATCACCCAACTTACCAGAACCAATAAATTTCTCTGAAACCAGCAAAACGTACGCCCTAACATTCCGATCGAATTCATAGCACCCATTGTCATTTGCTCCTGTTTCATTTTTTACTGTTAACGTACCGTTGTTTGGAAATCAGCAAATCAACTCAAAAAAAGAACTCAAATTATGGGATGTAAATAGATTCAGAGTTTTTTTTGCTGCATGGCAAATAGATTAGCGGTAACAACAGCCCGATCGCGCACAGCCTTAGTTAGGATTCTAGCTAGGATTTTGGCTAGGATTTTGGCTGGGACTGGGGATGGGATTTGGGCTGGGATTTTGGTGGAAAGCTGTTTGGGAACTCGAATGCCAATTTTACGAACTACAGGCTTTATTTTCGTTCTATCCCAACAACCAAAGTTTCCGACATAGAAACTTATTTAATCGAAACAAATATTTGCTTAAAGTCCTCGCTCTACCTAAAAAAATCAGTTTTTTTTTAGTTTGGAGCTCGTAAATTCTGAAGCATCGATCGGACTCAGAACAGGCAGAGCAAAAGACTTTACAGTGACTTAATAAATGCCATTTCACTAGCTTCATTCCTCCATTAATTTATGGCTGATACCAGTTGATAAGCTACACTTGGATTCGGCTGCAATTCCTCTAAATTTATCCTCAATTCACAGTTGTGAACCTGAAAAAAATTCTTTTTTAATGTTTATTCAAAACCTCAAGAATCTCGAATTTTTTGTTAATTTAGAGAATTGCGGTAATTACGTAAGTGTTGTGACATTTAGGCACTCATTATAACTTACATAATGGCTACACTGGCTACAGTTTTTGCCCTATCTTTACTAAATCTTTAAAATCTTACCGTATTATCGCTGGTAATTGTGAAGCTTAGATGAAGAAATCCGGGTGCTGTGGGGGGTCTTTGGTGAAAGTGTACGAAATAGGGTATTTTCCAGTGCCGAGCACCATCAAAGGATTTTAAAAAGGATTTGGTATTAAATATAAAAAAAACTCAATATCTAATAATTTGTGCTTGACAGCTTCGCAAAAGGTAAAGAAATATTACTGTCAGTTGAGTCGATAGATACCGACTTTCTTAACAAAAACTTTGGATGTGAACCCATAGCAGAAGGAATCAGGAAGAACAGAGATTCATGCAGGTGCGCGGATCGATTTGCGTTTTTTCAATGCTACCGATCGCGCTAATGTAATGGCTGCTTACCCTAAATAAGCGATGTGTTGTGTAAGTTCTGATTTGTTGCGCTATTCTGAGAAAAATCGGCTATCAGAACTCGATCGATCGTACCAATTTTGCAGTGCCAAGCGGTGAACTTCTCGCCAACTAATACTGTTGGCTTTGGCAATTGCTGCGCAATCTTCGTATTCTGGCTGCACGTTAGCGATCGTTTGTCCAGCCTTCGCAACTTTTATTCGCACTGCGCCGTATTCTGTTTGTACTTTGTCAATTTCTCGGTGCAAAATAGTTCTCAACTCTATCGATCGGCGTATGCCTAAAGTAGTAGTTTCCCGAAAAATCACCACTTCGCAAGCCTCCTGAAGTTCGGGAGGACAAATCGCAGTCAGCAACACCCCCAGCCGCGATTTTTTCATCACAATTGGGGTAGTAAAAACATCCAGAGCTCCAACGGCAAACAAAGCATCAAAAACATACGCAATCGCTTGAGGGCTCAAATCATCAATTTGCGTTTCTAAGACACAAATGGTTTCTCGGGAATTGGTAATAGGTAATTGGGCATCGGTAATAGGTAATTGGGAATTGGTAATAGGTAATTGGGCATCGGTAATAGGTAATTGGGAATTGGTAATTGGTAATGGGTAATTCTCCC
>JBOFTL010000786.1:0-6621 GCA_051652045.1 Microcoleus sp.
CGTTTCTTATTCTCTGATAATTTTGGTATTGATACTGTTGTCGCTCTTGAAGTATGGAAAGACTTTTCGATATTGAGTACATCAAAAACTTACAAACAGTTTACTTACAAACAGTTTAATAAAGAGGGAATTGGAGGTAATTCCGGTCCCCCCCTTCTTAAGGGGGGCTAGGGGGGATCTCAATTTAATCGTCAGACAGCAAAGTGTTTTAAAATATTTTTTTGCGTCAGTCCCGTCAAAGAAACTCTCTCCCCCTCCTCTCCTAAGTCTCGATCCAGCCGGATTAATTCGGGTACTTGTTAAATTTTGTAAAAAATTGCCAAATTCCGCGAAAAAGTTGGTTTTTTAGCTGAAATCTCCACAGCAGCTCGATCGCCCCAGGATCGAGAAGTTCGATCGAATCAGGCGGGATGGGAACCGGGATGCGAGCCTCCCCGCTTGCAACCCCACGAACGAACGAGGACGTTCGCACTCTCGTTCGTCCAAATCTACAAAAACAGTTTTCTATGGCTTCTCACTTACCTAATACTTTGCAGCATTAACAATCGCGAAAATTATGACAACATCCGCAAAAAGCAATGCTAGAATTCTAGTCGTAGATGACGACGCCCCTATCTGCAATCTCCTTTACCGCTATCTAAATCAGAAACACGAAGTACAATTTGCCACTGACGGCAAAATGGCTTTAGAAATATTTGAAGAATTCAACCCAGTTCTAGTAATTTTAGATTGGAATTTGCCCGATATCACAGGTTACAAACTTTGCCAAGAAATGCAGAAGCGGACGAATGTCCTAGTTGCAATTCTGAGCAGCCGCGATTCTCAAGAAGATCGAATTAAAATCTTGAAAGCAGGTGCTGACGATTTTATTTGCAAACCGTTCAGTCTTGAAGAATTGGAAGTGAGAGTAGAAGTTTTGTTGCGGCGGGCGAGAAGCGTTACTCCCCGAAATCTTGTTTTCGGTCAACTAGCGATCGATTTAGTGGGTAGGGAGGTAAGATTTCACGATCGAACCTTAGCTCTCACTAACTTGGAATATGAGATATTGTGTTTTTTAGCAACTCATGCGGGAGAACCTTGGAGTCGCAAACAGATCATCGAAAAAATTTGGGGATGGAAACCAAATGGCTCGTTAGAAGAGCGAGTGGTGGACGTGCATATCGGTCATATTCGCAATAAAATGGCAACGGTCGATCGAGCCATTCCAGGGTTTATTAGAACAATTCACGGATACGGTTATATTTTTGCTCCGAGCACTCGCAATGATAGGGTAGTTTCTAATTGACAATTGACAGTTGGCAGGGTGCGCACTGCGCACCTTACAGGTATTGACTGTAAGAGTAGACAAGCTGCCCCTTTTTGACTAACTTTAATGGAATTTTAGGGTTGTTTAGTGGTTCCTTTCTCAGCCTCAGCTTGTCTTCCCATTCTTTAAATTTTGGTTCCAGTATTTCCGGTGTAAGTTTATAAATTTCTTTGAGAGTTATGCCTTCATACAGCCCAATATACCAAGCTTCTACTCTGCGATATTTGTCAAGTATGATTTCGTTCAAATGATGGTGAGTAGTAACACCACCACTTTTATTGAGAGAAATATTTATTGTTTTAAGTTCGTATTCTTTTCCTTCAGCATCAATAGCATCGTTTCCTTCACGTCCGGGCGAGATCCGCAACCCTAAAAGAATTAATAATTGTAAAGTCTTTCCCCCGTTATCTTGAAAAATATCTGCAATACCGTATTCGCTAGCCAAATTTTGCAATTCTTGAATGCTTTTCATCGCATTTTCTAGGCGTTTAGCGTCAGAAGTGCGTTCGCTGTCTGTAGTAATAGGCTCTTCAACCGGCTCCACCACCGAGGGAGAAACTGGTTCAGCTATCAAGGTATTCAGGATAGCCGTATTTTCACCACTTTGGTTAAAGCTCAATAAATAACTAGCGGGTACATCGAGGGCTTCAGCCAGATTCAGAATGACTTCAAAGGATGGCGATCTTTCACCCCGCTCCAATAAACTGATATAGTCAGTAGTCTTATCTGCGAGTTCTGCTAACTCCTCCTGCGTCATCCTTTTTTCTCGGCGCAATTGACTTACCTTAGCCGCAAACTGTTGTCTGGCTTCCTTGTAATTCATGCCTTCACCATTGACAAAAACGTACTGAAAGTTCGATTTGTGCATGGTACTCAGAATTCATATTTTAATGAACGTACTGAAAGTACAGATTTAGTCAGACTTTCAGTACGTTTTGAGCTATGATGACCGTAAAACGGATCGAACTCTGTATTTTGTAAGTAAGTCCACCTAATTAAACGTAAGATCCCAATCGCTAGAAAACTTGCTGTCTGTAGTTTCTTCCCTCTTCCTTTTTCCTTCTACTTAACTTGTGCGAATATTCAATTAGATATGAGTAATATGTTGTCCGCCCCAGTCTATACAACCAAGTACGGTCAAGCTTATCTGGGAGACGCTTTTCATCTCCTGAGTTGTCTTCCTAGTAATTCTGTTGATTTAGTGATGACATCCCCTCCTTTTGCATTGCAACGTAAAAAGAGTTATGGAAATGAAGAGCAAGATTTATATGTTGACTGGTTACTGGGATTTGCACCGGAAATTAAAAGAGTTCTTAAGGACACAGGAAGTTTTGTTATCGATATTGGTGGAGCTTATCAAAAAGGGATACCTGTAAGGTCGCTCTACAATTATCGCGTACTTATTCGCCTTTGCGATGAGCATGAATTTAAACTTGCCCAAGAGTTTTTTTGGTTTAATCCTTCAAAACTGCCATCTCCAATCGAGTGGGTAAATAAACAAAAAATTCGGGCAAAAGATTCTGTTAATCCTATTTGGTGGCTTGCCAAAACGAATCAGCCTCAAGCAAATATTACTAAAGTTAAAGTAGAGTATTCTGAGAGAATGAAAAAACTTTTAAAAAATGCCAATGAGTTTTATACTCCTAAGGAACGTCCTTCCGGTCATCAGATTAGCGATAAATTTGCTAAAGATAATGGAGGCGCTTTGCCATCTAATTTGCTAGAATTTTCTAACGCAGATAGTAATTCTCAATACTTGCGCTTGTGTAAAGAGATGAATGTTAAGGTGCATCCGGCACGTTTCCCCCAAAAATTACCGTCATTTTTTATCAATTTTCTTACTGAACCGGGAGATTTGGTATTAGATATTTTTTCGGGTTCTAATACAACCGGATATGCAGCAGAAGAGAAAGCGAGAAATTGGATTAGTTTTGAACAAGAAAAGCAATATATTGCTGCTTCGGTTTTTAGATTTTTACCTCAAGAATTTCTGTGGAAAGCAGATGAAATATACAATAAACTCTTAACAGAGGAACCAGCAGGATTTAAATTACCTCAAAGTATGCTACTTTTTGAAGTGAATAATTATTGTCTTTAATATCGATCGACTCTCAACTATCAACTATCAACTATGAGGGCGGGCACGGGGGCACCGCCCCTACCAAATCTCAACTTTTCCTCCTTCCTTCTCCTATAAAAACGATCGCACTTAAACCCGCTATTACCATCGCCAAAACTGACGGTACAAGAGGCATCCACCAACCCCAAACTAACAACAACCAGCACGCCCAAAATAAAATTCCCCCAGCAGCAAGCCCCCATAACATCGCGTGCAGCTTGCGCCGGCTGAAAATCGCGATCGCGCTACTTACCGCTGTCCAACCCAAAATCCACAGTATTTGAACCCATTGTGGCGCAATTTTTAGCAGCGGGCGGCCGTCCAAAACAGCACTGAGAATTTGACTCGACATTTGCGCTTGAATTAATACCCCCGGCATTTTTTTGTAAGGTAATTCTCCCGCACTGTAGGGTGTCAAAAAATCGTCTCGACTGGATGTTGGGGCTGTCACGCCAATAAACACAATCCTGTTGGCGATCGAATTTCGCTCGACTTTTCCTGCTAAAATTTCTGTCAGTCTCACTCGCAGAAAATTTTGGGACGATCGGTAATTGAGCATTATTTGAAAACCGCGATCGTCCAAATTATGATAAGGGCCCATACTGCCGTGAATCGGCTCAAAAATTGCCTTACCCAGCCGCATTTTATCCCCAGGAAGAGACTCCGGCATGATGCCTTTTGCTGCTAAATAATGGAAGGCAGCCCTCGCACTCAAAGAGTGTTCTGTAGCGCAAGGATCGCTGCTGTGCGGCTGCATAAACAGCAAATGACGGCGCAGAATTCCATCGGCATCTGCCACCACATCGCTGAATCCCAGGCGTTCTTTTGGCAATGCCGGCGGCGGTTTGATACCGCATTTGTTGGGTTTATCGCTTTCTTTGATACTGCACAAACCTATTAAATTTCGATCGCCCTTAAAGCGATCGGCTAATGCTGCATAACCCGGTTCCAAAGGGCGAGGGCGAAAGATATCCAAAGCAACGGTTTGCGGTTGATACTGTGCCAATTTTGCTATTGCTTTTGCTAGTACAGCATCCGGTAGGGGAAAGCCGTATATTTCGAGATCCGCTTCCGTCGCTTCTACCACCAACAATCGCACGTCTGAAACTTCACCCTGACGCAGCCGCATCAATAAATCAAAAGCTTGCAATTCCCGTATTTGCAACCAGCCGATCGAGCGCATTCCGATGACAGAAATAGCAGCAATTGCGATCGCCCGCAACCAGATTTTAAGGCGGCGCTGCCAAGATAAACGTGGCGGATTTATGTCAATTTCGATCGCTGGTTTGTATGCCAATTCTTCCCAAGTTTGCGGTGTGGAAGCCGGATTTTGACAAATTACCGGCAACCAATCCGCGCCGGGAATTTCTGACTCTAATTCTGCCAATCTTTCCCGAGCGCGGCGCACTGACACGTACAAAGATTCTCCACTGCAAAAATCTTGGAGAAAATACTTTAAAAATTTTTGAGCGACTCGATCGCACGCGGGTTCTCGCATCACGATCGTTTGCGGAATTCCTAAATCTTCAAGTTGCCGCGCTATTCCCAATCCGTCGCAGGAATTCAAAATAGCCAACTGCAAACCGCTGCTAACTGCTTGCCGGAAACCGCATCTCAGTTCTTCTACTGTTAAACTTTCTGTTTGATTGATATAAAACTTGCCCGATCGACCCTCAATATCCGTCGAACTGTGTCCGGCAAAAAATAAGATATCCCAGTTGTTTTCCCAAAGCTCTTTGCTAATTTCGTTGCAGCTTGGTTCGACTAAAAAAGTAACTGCTGCTGATGGTAATTTTTCAAGTATCTTGCGATCTTGTTCGAGATCTATGTCTTGACTGTTTCCCAGAATTGCTAAGATTTTTACCCTGTTTTTAGGGTGGGTTTCCCGACTTGAAGATCCCCCCCAGCTCTCCTTAAGAATGGGGGAGCCAATACCCCCCTTAAAAGGGGGGGAGTATTCATTCAAAGTCCCCCTTAAAAAGGGGAATTTAGGGGGATCTGTCCCCTTTTTTAAGGGAGATTTAGGGGGATCTAAAATTAGCGGTTTTTGATAAGTTGTGGGACTCAAAGCAATTTCAGCATTTGGGTAGCGATCGAAAATATCCCAACAGCACCAAGGCAACCTGCGCAAACCGATATCGTCTGTTTTGATTAAAAATCGCACGGTGTCCGACGGTATTAATTGTGCGAGCAAGGTTTCTTTGAGTTTGCGAAATTCTTCGGAATTGAGCCAGTCATTAATTTTTCGGCTTAATTGTTCGAGCAACAAGCGACATTTTGCCAACTGTTCTGCACGAGATCCACTAATAGTAATACCGATCGGTCTAATGCGGAAATCCTCCAAATTGCGGTAAGTCGATTGCCAGCGATCGTAGATATCTATTATTTCTGGTTGTGGAGGCAGGAAAGCTTGAATTTCTACTGCGGGTCGCTCTCCTTCTGCACCGATTTCCAGAGCAGCTCGCACCCCTTTTCTCAAGTTATCATTTAGCTTTAATACCGCTAATTTTTGCATAAATTGCAACTGATTTGTTAAGCAGTAAATTTTTCTGAACTATTGTTGTATTTGTAAGTTTGATTGAGAAACAAAACCCAACAAAACCGCTTGATTTGTAGGTTGGGTTGAGGAACGAAACCCAACAAAACCGCTTGATTTGTAGGTTGGGTTGAGAAACAAAACCCAACAAAACCACTTGATTTGTAGGTTTGACTGAGGGACGAAACCCAACTCAAATACTTCAGCTTATAGATTAGCATCAAGAAGCAACCTTTTGTTTCATTTGGCGTCGCGAAATAAGCCGAGAAGTTGGGTTTCGCTGCCCTCTACCAAACCTACGAATAATTAGATTTGGGTAGCTCTTTTTAAGCTGCAAAAATTTCTGCAATACATAGTTCTTTGAGTTTGATCGTAACACTGAAACATTCTCCGCGATCGGCTGCAAATTCTAGAGTCATGCAGCCATTGTCTTTGCCGGCGCAAGCTTCCATCACACTATTGCCCTGCCCGTCGGTAACTTTCAAAGTCAGATTCAGGGGTAAACTCTCAGTCCCGGAGGGGTGCACTTGTACTTTAATATTAGTCTCAGTTTCGGTTATAGGTTCGATCGCCACCAGCAAAGCTACCGATTGAGTTGCTTCTGTGGCCTCTCTCCATACATGAGATTTGGGTGGCAAACAATCGACAGTTGCTAGTGCT
>JBOFTL010000787.1:0-5546 GCA_051652045.1 Microcoleus sp.
GCTATAATTACTGTCTCTGCTACTGTTTGTTTGGTTTGCATATTTTTTATTTTTAACCGCTGATGAATGCTGGATTAACGCTGATTAACACTGATTGATACTGATGGATGTTTGTGTTTGCAATTTTTATGATAGCTAATAACTACTAAGAACTGTCAAACTTTCGTCGTTTGCTATCAACTCTCTCGGGCGGGCACTCTTGGCACCGCCCCTACCAACTATCAACTCTCTCGGGCGGGCACGGGGGCACCGCCCCTACCTGTTAACTCTCAACTCTCAACTCTCAACTCTCAACTATTTATCTTTGTCCTACTCCTAAACTTCGTTCTATTTTGCGGCTGGCTAGGGACATTGAGTAACAAAATATCCAGTAGATGATGCCGACGAATATGTAAACTTCGGCGTACCTACCGATGTAGGATGGATTGGCTAAAACTGCGCGGGATATGCCGATCAATTCTAGCATTCCGAATAGGGATAGCAGGGAGGTATCCATGAACAATCCGATGAATTGACCTCCGATCGCGGGTATGACTGTTCGCAGTGCTTGAGGCAGTACAATTAATATTGTTAGCAGGGGTGTATTGAGTCCGATCGCTCTTGCTGCTTCTATTTGTCCTCTGGGTATAGCTTGCAAGCCGCCGCGCACGTTTTCTGCTAAGTATGCTGCACTAAATAATGTTAGTCCGGCAATGGCTCTAATTACTCGATCTAATTTGGGATATTCGGGAGGTAAAAACAGTTGCAGCATGACTTGACCTAAAAATAAAATGCCGATTAAAGGCAAGCCGCGAATAATTTCAATATATAATGTTGACAGCAGTTTGACGACTGGTAAAGAACTTTGTCTGCCGAGGGCTAGCAATACTCCCAGGGGAAAAGATAGTACAATACTGACAATTGCTAAAAATACTGTCAGCACTAAGCCGCCCCAATCGTTGGTTTCTACTTCTCTCAAACCTAAGCCGCCTTTAATTAACCACAAAATAACTGGAAATGATAGCGCCCAAACTCCGGGCATCCAATTAACCCCCCCCAACCCCCCCTTAGTAAGGGGGGGCGAGGGGGGGTTACGATTGATGTGTCTTCCTGCTGTATAGCTGGCTGCGGCTGCGACGATAATTCCTAAAATGTAAAGGCGAGATGTGAGGTCGATCGGGGAAATTACAGCACCCACAACCGCACCAGCGAGTAGAATTAATAATGGCGGATTCCACAGCTTTTCTAGTCGCTGAATGTTGCCCCAAGTTAAGCCTCCCAATAAGGATATGATTCCCGCTACTAACCACAGCCGCCAATAAGATTCGCTGGGAAATCTGCCGGCAAAAAATAGCGGTAAGTTGGCTTCTAATACCCGCCACTGTGCTTTTGTGGTTGCCCAAACGATAATTCCTTTGATAACTTGGAAGCTGACAATTAAGCAAACAACTGTCAGAATGCAGTTGTACCAGGTACTGAATAAATTTTTGCGCGCCCAATTCCAAGGGGTGGGCGATTCGGTGGCTGGAGGTGGCAGTACGGGGATGGTTTCCATATTTTAGATTTTAGATTTTAGTTGGATTTTAGATTGTCGGCTGAATTGCACTTGCTAAGATTCCCAAGATTTTATTCAAATCTCTTAGGTAATATTCGCTTAATTCTATCTCAATAGTTTGCGATCGCAGTCTCAAAAATCTCCAGTTAGTACCAGTAGTAACAGCCCCATAAATTGTAGAGATATCGTTATTCTCACGTTCATTAAATATTTGAGCTGCTAGCATTTCTGCTACACACTGACCCAATCCAGCATTAATATTTTCTTTTTTAGCTTCTACGATAAGAATTACTGGCGCACTAACTAACAACAATTCAGCAGAGTTGCTAATTAAAAAATCGCAGCTACCGTTTAGTCCTCTCTCGGGGTCTACATTAAAATCTATACCTGAGAACAAACTAATTTGATATTTTAATTGTTTTCTGACTTCAATTAATATAGGTGTGATAATCATTTCAGATCGCGACTTTTCGGTATTACTTGCAAGGGCTAAATTAACATTTTCTTGCAATATTTCTGTGAGTAATTGGCTGCATTCCACTTCTGTAACTTCAGAAAACATATCAATGCGATCGGCAAGTGTTAATCCAAAAGTTTTCTTGACTTTTTCTAAGCTGAAATCACTGTAAGCCATTGGACTGTATCTCCTTGAAGTATAGCTATCATAGATAAAATTTTAACTGTTTACTAACCTTGCGATCGACTATCAACTATCAACTATCAACTCTCAACTCTCAATCGATCGCGAGCGGGGGCGCTCGCACTACAACTCTCAATCGATCGCGAGCGGGGACGCTGGCACTACAACTATCAATCGATCGACTATCAACTCTCAACTATTTACCTTTCCTTGATTTGTACGGTTTGATTGTACCAATTCATGAACAAAGAAATTATCAAACTAATTGTCAAATATGTTACCATAATAATCAGCATAGCTTCGATCGCCCGTCCGGTTTGATTTAATGTCGGGGAAGCAACCACAAAGTAAACGTCGGGATAAGCAATCGCCACCGCCAAACTGGAATTCTTGGCCAAATTCAAATACTGGCTGGTTAAAGGTGGAATAATTACTCGCAAAGCTTGAGGCAAAATTACCAGCCGCATCGCAATTGGCGCTTTCAATCCTAAAGATTTTGCTGCTTCTAACTGCCCTTTCGGGACTGATTGAATTCCAGCGCGGACGATTTCGGCAATGTAACTGCCAGTATACAAGCTCAATCCCGTTACTAACGCTGCAAATTCTGGAGTTAATTTTAATCCTCCCTGAAGTTGCAATTCGGGCGTCAAAATGGGGAAATCAGCTCGAAAAGGGAGATTTCTGGTAATAATTAAAGCTACAATGGCACTCAGGACGATCGCGCTTGCCGCCCATAATAACTGTCTCCCAGGTTCCCCTCGTTCCAGCATAACGCGAGCTCGCCACTGCCACAATCCGACAGCAGCCAAAAGTCCGATCGCAATTAAAATCAACCAAATTTCCCAACCGGGTAAAGCTGCCAGCCAAGGTACGGCAATCCCGCGATTTGTCAAGTAAATCGGACCTTTTAGCTGCTGGTTCTCTTCGATTTTTGGCAAGGAAATAAACACTGCAAAATACCAGAAAAATAATTGCAGCAGTAACGGCGTATTTCGCAGGATTTCCACGTACAAACCAGCCAGATTGCGCAGCAGCCAGTTGTCAGACAGCCGAGAAATTCCTACAGTTAAACCTGCAATTGTTGCCAGCAAAATACCAATTACCATCACCCGCAGCGAGTTAATTAAACCCACAAAATAAGCTTGTCTGTAACTGTTCTCCGGGCTGTAGTCGATGGCGGTTTCACCGATATCAAAGGATGCTTGGGAATTGAGAAAATCAAAACCGAACGCGATACCTAATTGCGCGTAATTTGCAGTGAGATTGTCAACAAAAATAGCGACAATAGCAATTACTGAAATTAGGGCGATCGCCTGTCCGGAAAATTTCCAAAAGCGATCGTCTCGCAGTAATTTTAATAAAGATTTAATTGTGGATTTTTTGGGTGATTTACTGTCTTGAGGTTCTGCATTCATAACTTAAATTCTCAGGAATTGCGTATCATGCCAAAGAAACCGGGTTTGTTACCAAATCTGCGGGCAGATATCAAATATTTTCGCAAACAACCCGGTTGCTGACTGCCCGCACGTCCGGGACTCAAACCTTTAGATTAACGGAAGGGCGGCGAGTACAACAAACCTCCATCTTTCCAAAGTTTGTTTTGACCCCGATCTAATTTAAGCGGGCTGTTCGGACCGAGGTTGCGATCGTACATTTCTCCATAATTTCCGACTTGCTTCACGATACGAAAAGCGAAATCGTTGGGGAGCCCCAAACTTTTACCTAAATCTCCTTCTTTTCCTAGCAAACGTTTGACATTTGGATCTGTAGTGCTTGCTGCCATTTGGTCTGCATTACCTGAATTAATCCCTAAATCTTCAGCTTCCATCGTCGCGAAAACGATCCACCTTACCGCATCCGCCCATTTAGGATCGCCGCTTTTAACTGCGGCGGCTAAAGGTTCCTTTGACATCACTACGGGCAAAATTACATTATTTTCAGGATTCGGTAAAGTTGTGCGCTTGGATACGAGTTGCGATCGATCGGCCGTCACTCCCTGACAGCGGCCTTCTTGATAAGTTGCAAAAGTGGCATTCACATCTTCAAATACTACAGGAGTGTATTTAACTCCCAGTTTGCGCATTTGATCGGACAAATTTTGTTCGGTACTCGTACCTGTTTGCACGCAGATCGATTTACCAACAAAATCTTTTAAACTTTTGATGCCGCTATCTTTTTTGACCATGATACTTTGAGAGTCGTAAAAGATAATCGGCGCAAATTCCAATCCGATGCTGCTGTCACGACTGAGAATCAAAGTAGTGTTGCGGCTGAGAATGTCAATTTCCCCAGCTTGCAAAACAGTAAATCTTTCTTTAGCGTTGAGATTGCGGTATTCAACTTTTTCAGGATCGTTAAATAAGGCGGCAGCAATCGCCCTGCAAATATCGACATCCAGCCCCGAATATTTGCCCTTTTCATCGACAAAGCTAAAACCCGGAAGTTGACCGCTAACGCCGCAAATTAGTTTGCCGCGACTCAGGATTGTATCTAGACGACTCGGGCCTTGCTGCGATTGGCCGTTGTTGTTGGCGGCTTGTCCTGTTTGACCGGTTTGTCCTGCGGGGTTCGATCGATCCCTACAAGATGATAGTGGCGCGACAGCCAGAAAAGCTGCCAGCAGTAGAAATCCCCATTTACGCATAAGTTTTAGTAGAACGCTTACCTGACGATCCTACATCCTCGCTGCTGAGAACAGTTGCGATCGACAGCGTTTTACTGGAGATCGGGTCAATTACACCCGCACTCGTGTGATGTTTTTCTGGGAAAACTAGCACAACAACCGGGTTGCTTGGCAAAAACGTTCGATCGCTGCCTTCGATCCGAACAACCCGGTTGCTTCATCTGCTTTAAATTTAACCGTTAGTTTACAACCGTTCTGGCGCCAAACGCTGCTGAGCTAAATCGCGGATCAGGGACAGCCGAGACTGGATGTATTCGTCTAACAAATCGGCGTCTTTACCGTTAAATGTAGAGTTTGCTGTCAGTTGCTTGAGCAACCACTGTACCAAGGTGGCATCGTCCAAATTCACTAACACAGTGGCTTGGGTGGTTTCAATTAATGACCAGAGCTGGCGTAACATTACTGGAGTCATACAATCTCCTTGGGCGTGAGTGCCGTTGATTGGGATGGGTGATTGGGCGATAGGCTGGTCTTCGTGTTTTGGGCCGATATACGAAAAGCACCCTAAGAGCGATCGGCTTAACTATTATTTAATATTTCACAGGATAACTCATTATGGTAGTGTCAAAAGCTACAATGCACAAGATGTAATAAGAGTTCCCAATCCCGTTACTTAAATACAAATATCGCGATCGAACTTTAAATTTATTTACACAGGCTCAGAATGCAGGGGGGAGGGGCAGAGGGGG
>JBOFTL010000788.1:0-11867 GCA_051652045.1 Microcoleus sp.
ACTCAATTCCCCCAACTCCTTGACGCCCCCTCCCACAATGCGGTAAAACTCCTCAAAACGCCGCTGCTTGTACCAGTTGAGCAATTCTAAGTCCGATCGCTGCGAGTCAGACACCGCTTGCACCATCAAATAACGACGCCACCAAGCTAATTGAGCGGCCATCCCCCCCAGCAAATTTACCGACAATTCAGACCAGCGCCGCCCCGAAGCATCTGCCGCTATTACAATGCCCGTCGGTTCGTGGTGTGGAGACGTGCGCAGTGCAACCGCCAGCACCTCACCAATTCCGGGACTTCGCAGCCACCGCTTGGTAGCCAGCGACAGTTCGCTAGCACTCTGCTGCAGCGTCCCGCCAGCAGCTATAACTTGCTGGATCAACACATCAGTTGCTACGGGAATCTCGGCCTCGGGATTGAGAGCAAATATTGGATTGGCGGCAGCTACAGCAGTAATTGACGCTAACTCTTGGCCTGGATGCCAAGTAATTACCGCCACCATCGGACAAGAAATTGTTTGAGCTACTTGTCGGGCAAAATTTCGCTCTAGCGGAGGTGGCGGAAACTCCTGCAAAGCCGTCAAACCCGATTGCAGCGATCGGTAAAATAAATGATATTTTTCAATTTCTGAAAACTGTTGCCACTGATGCAATACCAATCCTAGCTGCTGGCTTACTACCTGCACTAATTCTCGTTCCGATCGAGTCCAAGTTCGAGTAGCGCTGTGTCCGACAACTAACAAACCCTCGATCGATTTTGGATTTTGGATTGCAGATTTGAGATTCGGGTTTTCTCCCTTTTCGCTATTCCCCCAAGTGTTGGATGCTAAGAGAGATCGCATCCCCGCCTCCCCCAGGGCCTCCCGCCAAGCCCCCAACCGCTTGTCTTCTTCCCAATTTTCGATCGCCACCGGTTCGGTGCTGTTTCTCAACAACCGCGCGTCCTCCACATCCAAGGCGTTTAGTGGCGAAGGCACGGCCCTGCGGTTGCGGGGCTGATTTTGGCAGACAATTTCAAACCGATCCTGTTCGTCGGCGTGCAGCAGCAGCAGAAAGTATTCGCAGTTAAGACGCCCGCACAACAATTCGGCGGTATTTTTCAAAGTCGCTTCCCAGTCAGCATCATTATAGATAGCGCGAGCGATGCCAGCAGTTAAATCGCGATCGGTCTGAGTTTTCTGAATCCTTTCTTCCATTTCCGACAGCGGAGTCGTTAGAGCCACTAACTGTCCCACACCGCGCAGGTAATTTTTTTCTTCCTCTTGCCAAATCCGGGGTTCCGCCGCTTCAACTGCCAAAAAACCTAAAAGTTCGCCTTCTAAAACAATTGGTGCCGCCAGCAAAGAGCGGGCGCGGATTTGCTGCATCAGCCTCCCCGTGAGTTCGCTTTTAAGAGAACTGTGAGATTCTCCAATCCACACCATTTGTTGGGCTGCCAAAGCTTGGTAAAAACCTCCTAAATCCTGTACGGTAATGCCTGAAGCAGGACGGGTGTGCCCGCTCAAACCCGGAGCGACTTGGCGGTTGCTGACTCGACGCCAAAAATAGCGCCGTTCCCGCTCGAACCAGTAAACATTGGTGCGGGTAGGCTCGATAAATTCGTGAGTTTGTTCGACTGCTGCTTGCAAGTATCCATCGAGCGATCGCGCTTCGCGCAACTGCGAAATTAATCCTAACAGGGATTCTTCCGGGTGTTTTGCAAGAGTGCGCTGCCAGTCTTTTTCTATTTGGTAAAGAGCTGTTGCCAGCGCTCCAAATATCATTGTCAACTGCGTTTTTTCTCCGGTTTTCGGTGCAGATCCCCACTCTGCTGAGCCGAGCAAAACTACTCCGTAGCAGCGATCTTTGTACCGCAAGGGAAATAGAGTCGCTCCTTGAATGTTGAAAGTTTGAGCGGCTTTGCGCCATTCGCCGGCCCTGGTTTCCGATCGCAAATCCGGCACTCCCACCGGGCGAAGCTGAATTACGACTTGTTCGAGCAAGTCTCCCGGAGTTAGGGCAAATCGCTGTTTGAGAAAAGATAGGTCGCCGTTAGGTGTCATTCCGCCTTTGCCAAACAGTCGGTGAGTCGTGCGATCGTACAATCCGATCCAAATTACTTGCCAGTCAAACTCTGCTTGCAAGTAACCGAGCGTTGTTTCTAGGAGTACGTCAACATTCTCCTCTTCGCGGAGAATCTGAAGCACTCGCTCTAAAGCCGCGATTTGTCTGTCCAAATCCTGATGTCTTTCCTGCTGGCTCATTTCCAAGCTTCCCCACAATTTTGTCGAGTTAAAAATTAAAATTAAAAAATTAAAATTAAAAATTGGCTGGCGATCGACCTATAATATAGTTGGGTATAACTCATTTTAAATTTGCCAAATCCAATCAAAATTCCAGTAAAAATTGCACCTTAAATTCCCGAGCTTACTTCTTGCCGTCCAGCAGTTCAAATTGTTAACCTTAAACTGTTTGAAAACATTGCTGTCAACAGAACGCTTTCAATTGTAAACTGTCTGAAAATCTTGCAGTCAACTGTCAACTGTCTAAAAACCTCACTCTCAACTCTCAACTCTCCACTATCCACTCTCCACTGTCTCATGGATATCTATCAATTTGGATTGCGACCCCTGTTATTTTCAGTATTGAAAACCGATCCCGAATGGCTGCACAACCGCACCCTGCAAGTTCTCGAAACACTCGATCGCTCGCGGTCAAATCCCGCAGCCAACAGCATCCTATCTCAAATCCAGCAATCTTTGGGATGGCAAGATTCTCGGCTGCAACAATCGCTTTGGGGATTGAACTTTAACAATCCCGTCGGTTTAGCCGCCGGATTCGATAAAAACGGCCAAGCAGCAGGCATTTGGGCAAATTTTGGTTTTGGCTTTGCCGAGATCGGAACCGTCACTCACCAAGCGCAACCGGGAAATCCCCAGCCCCGCTTGTTCCGCTTGCCAGCAGACAGTGCAGCCCTCAACCGAATGGGATTTAACAACCAGGGCGCGGCGACAATGGCGGCGCGATTTGAGGCAAGAAGCAAGAGGGGGAGAGGAAAAGCAATGCATACCTCAGAATCGGATCTTGATGCCCCGTTTCCGCTAGGTATCAACCTCGGTAAATCTAAGGTAACACCCCTAGAGGAAGCACCCGCAGACTATTTGGCAAGTTTTAAATTGCTTCAAGATTGGGGCGACTATTTTGTAGTGAATGTTTCGTCTCCCAATACCGCAGGATTGCGATCGCTCCAAGATGCCGATCGACTCAGCACGATTTTAGCAATTTTGCAACAAGAAAATCAAGGAATTAAACCAATTTTAGTTAAGATTGCTCCCGATTTAGAATGGGAGGCGATCTCTTCGATTATCGACCTAGCAAAAACCTATCAGCTAGCAGGAATTATCGCCACAAATACAACAATACGCCGCAGCGGATTGCAAACGCAAATCTTGCGAGAAACAGGCAAATTAATTAGCGAAGAAGCGGGGGGAATTAGCGGGAAGCCAGTGCGAGAGCGATCGACCGAAGTTATCCGATTTATCTGGCAGGAAACTCAAGGAACATTGCCAATCGTGGGAGTTGGCGGTGTTTTCACCGCCGATGATGCTTGGGAAAAGATTGCAGCGGGGGCGAGTTTAATTCAAGTTTATACTGGCTGGGTTTATGAAGGGCCTTGGATGGTGCGGCGGATTCTTGAAGGGCTGGCGAATAAGTTGACGGAACATGGACTTAATTCTATTTCGGAAGCTGTTGGTTCTGGGAACAATTGACAGTTGACAATTGACAGTTGACAATTGACAGTTGTTCTGGTGTAGGGGCGGTGCCCCCGTGCCCGCCCGAGTGAGTTTTGAGTTGAGAAATAGCAAATCTATTTTTCGGGGAAAAATATTCAGTTATGAAGAAATTCATTCGTAGAGGTGCGATCGTAGTTTCGATCGTAATTTTGACGGTGGCGATCGCCACTATGATACCTATAGTAACCCCAGCAACAGATCCGACTCCAAAAACCCATACAGGCACGATGGAAGAAACTAATCTCGCAGGCACTTCCTGGCAACTTTTTAAATACCATGCTGGCGGTGGCAAGAAATCCGTCCCCGACGACAAAGCAAAGTACACGATCGCTTTTAATGAAGATGGTAGCCTTAGTACGCGCATCGACTGCAATCGAGGAAAGGGCACCTGGAAATCGGCTGCACCCAATCAACTTAAGTTGGGTCCCCTGGCACTTACCCGCGCCAAATGTCCGCCCGATTCATTGCACGATCGCATCATCGAAGACTGGGAATTGGTAAGCTTTTATATCATCAAAGATGGTTATCTGTTTATCTCGGTGGCAGCTAACGGCGGTATCTACGAATTTGAGCCGATACGCAAAAATTGACATCCACCCCGCCCGATAGCGTGCGAGGATTCCCAAGACTTACGACATCGCTTGAAATGGAAAATTTGGCGATTCCTGCAAAACTTCTGGTGGCAGTTTTAAGCGCCACCAGCCTCTTCCTTATGTTTGAGATTGAGAGTGAATTTCTGCGAATAGAAAATTAAAAAATTTGTTTCAGCGCGTCCCCGTACCGTCACTTCTAGGGTTGCCGTTGGGATCTGGTTCGTATTTTTTTGCAAGATCCCCTAATCTAGAATTTGCCGAACTTTGAAGTGCTACTCGACTGGGTGTTGCATTATCCGTTGAGTAGCCTGTTGAGTTGCTAGCAAATCTGGCAGCAAACGCTCCGCTGCTTGCATTCAACAAACTAGCAGCTAATGTTGCCGTTGTTGTGAGCTGAATCAAAGTACGCCGGATCTTCATAGCCTTAACTAAGTCACTAAAGTAGATGCTCTTCCCTAGAACCTCATTATAGCTGTGAAATTCAGTAGATACACGTATATCTTTATATTCCCTTTACTTAATTTTCGTAAATTTTCGTAAAGTCTTTAAATTACGTATTTTCTACTCGTATAGATTCTGTGAGGGAGATAGGGAGAGGGGGGGAGAGGGGGAGAGGGTGAGAGGGTGAGAGGGGAATGGGGAGTTTTGAGTTAAAGACAGCTCACAACTTAAAAATCAAAACTTTTTACCAATTACCGATCGCCGATTACCTATATTAATTTTCAATAAAAATGATATTGGTTTTTCCCCGAATCTTTAGCACAATACATAGCGAAATCGGCATTTTTAATCAAAAACTCTGATTCTTTAGCATCAAGAGGATATAAACTAATACCAATACTTGTAGTTACAGAAACAGTATGCTTTTCTAATTCAAAAGGTTGAACGATCGCGTCACGAATTTTTTCTGCAACCTTCGCAGCCTCTGATTTTCCGGGAATCGCGGGCAAAATAACTGTAAACTCATCGCCCCCCAAGCGCGAGATAGTATCGCTTAAGCGCAAGCATTTTTTGAGTCGATCGGCAACTGCTTTGAGTAGTAAATCCCCCGCATTATGTCCGAGAGTATCGTTAATTAACTTAAATCCATCTAAATCTAAAAACAATAAAGCTACCAGCTCATCATTCTGCGACGCTTTTTCTAAAGATTGATTCAAACGTTCGTAAAACATTTGACGGTTCGGCAATCCTGTAAGAGCATCATGATAAGCTCGGTGACTGAGTTCAGCATTCTTTTGCTTGAGGGCTTCTTCCAAGCGCTTGCGCTCAGTAATATCTCTGATAACTCCCACTAAAAATAAATTGCCAGCAGCATCTTTGTGCAGCGATCGTTTAGTTGCAATGAGATGCGTAACCCCGTGCGCATCAGTAAAAGTTTCTTCGCTTTCTAGTTGGCGGTTGGTTTGCAATACTAATTCATCTTGATGCCAAAATATATCGGCTTCTTCTTGAGGAAATAAATCGTAATCTGTTCGGGAGGTTAAAATATTTAAAGGATAGCCGATAAATCGACAGTATGCCTGATTTAAAACTACGCGACGGTGATATTTATCTTTCACAAAAATCGGGTCAGGAATTGTATCGATTAGGGATTGTAAAAATTCCTTAGACCGTTTTAATTCTTCTTGCAAGTGAGCCAAATAACCGACAACGAAGCAGCCAGAACCTAACAAACTGAGAATTGGTGGAATTAATGGCAACCACCAACCAACCAACAAAGCTAAGTACAAAAAAACATTTAAAAGCAGGCTAACGCCCAACAAACAGCAGGTCGATCGACCGAGCGATCGCAACTTCCAGCTAATACTTGCACCCGCCCAAGACCAAATTAAAATCCACAAGACCTCCGCAGCCTCCGGCCAGACATTAATACCCCCGCGCCCGTCTAGGGCCGCGCTCAAAATTTGGCTTAAAAAATGAGCTTGAAGTTCGACTCCAGATATGTTTTGGGGAGAATTGAATAAACTGCGACTGTAAGCAGTTTGGTGAAAATCTTTCAGGCTGGGCGCTGTTGAACCGATTAATACTAAGCGCGATCGAAAAAAATTAGCTGGCACTTTGTTCGAGAGAACATCGCTCATAGAAACAGTGCGAAAACTACCAGCCGGACCGCGCAATGAAGCCAATATTTGATAACCGCGAGTGTCCGATCGAACGTAAGCACCGTCGTTGGGTTCCAATCGGGGAAATACGCCCTTACCCAATTGCAAGTATTTAGAGTTGACTTTTGCTGCTTCAGGGATAATCCCATCACTTTCAAGGTAAAGTAAAGCTATTTTTAAGCTAAAACTTTGATGGGTTTTCCCATCTCCCGGCCAAGAGTACAGCAAAGTTCGGCGAACTTTACCATCAGCATCTACCACAACGTTATTGAACCCAATTCGATCGAGCTTTTCGAGTACCGGAGGCGGCCGCACTCCGATCCTGCTTTCATCTGGCATTAACTCAATTCCGACTATATTGGGAATAGTTTTAAAAGCTGCAAGTAGTTTGCTGTTTCCCGGTGGAGTTGGCAAATCGCGATAGATATCCAGACCGATCGCTCGCGGCCCGGCAGCGTTTATTTTTTGCAGCAACTCGGCTAATGTAGCATCAGAAATTGGATACCCGTATTTTTGAAGATCGACTTCATTAATTTCGACAATTACAATGCGCGAGTCAATCGCTTCGGGCAGTCGCCAGCACATGAATCGATCGAACGCCGCCCATTCCCAGAACTGTAAAAAACCGAGGCAGCGCAGTAAAATAACCGTACTGGCAACAGCGATCGCAGTAATCAATACCCAACGCTCTCGATCGAGCCATTTTTTAAGATTTGCCCGCTTATTTTTGAAATTTTTGCTTCGCTGGTTGAGCATTCAAACCACCATACAATTTTATTTAGATTTGAGATTTTTGCTTTGAGCTTTTAGACGATCCAATAATTTTTAGGTGTTTTGGCGCGATCGAGCCAAAAACCTGTCTGCTTAAAATATCAGGCTTTAGTCGATTTAGAGTCCCCCCGGCCCCCCTGCCCAAGAGGTAAGCAAGAGCATTAAAATCTCCTTTTTTAAGAGGGATGCGAGGGGGTTCAGGCTAAAAGTAGTTGGAAAACGCGCCCTAGGGTTAAAGCCCCGTTAGGTGCCACCTATAGATTTGTAGTTGCCCCTGGATATATTATTGGCAAATTTTCCGAAAACTGTGCAAGCCCTAACTCAGTTATTCGATTTTGGATTTTAGATTTTAGATATTTTTTATATTGGAGATGAGAAATTGGAAATTTGAGATGTAAAAATATGAAATTAGGGAACGGATAACACTTATAAAAAGTTTAGTACAGACTCTATAAGTATGGCGCGCAGTGCGCACTATCAGGATCTCTACAAGTAGGGTGCGCAGTGCGCCCCCTACCGCTATAATACCAAATCCGGATTATCTATCCCCTTGATAAATACTCCGTTTGGAGTCAGAGTCTTAGCGATTGCTTCACTTCGTTTCGCTTCGCGACATGAAACGCAATGACAATAACGGGAGTATTAAACCCGGATTTGGTATAAGTAGTATTTTTAACCATTTTTTGCGTCCGGGACTGAATTAGTTAGTAGTGAGGACTTAAGTCCGCTCTATTTTGAGGACTTCAGTCCTCACTACAAGCCTTTTTTGTTATGGTAATCGATCGGACGCGATCTCAGAAGTAATTCTTAGCACCTTGACACATTCAGATTTTAAAAGTTGCGCGGTCCGGTATAACCAGATATCTCCGCCAGCTTTTCTAAAGATAGCGTGCCCGAATAAAACTTACCTTGAATCTCCCAAGTCGGGAAACCTTGAATATTGCTACCAACAGCTTGACACTTTTCTGTGCGAGAATTTTGCCCTCTCGCATCGCATTCAAAATAATCAATTATTTTGGCTGCTTCTTTGCCAAACAGCATTTTTTGATCGTGGCAGTGGGGACACCAATAAGCACCATATTCTTTAGCACCGATTTGTCGCAGGTGGCGGGCTAAAGCAATTTGTGCGGGCCCGGAAGTTGTAGTAACTGCTGGAGGTGCAATTCCGGGAGTATTGACAGTAGCAGTAGGTGCACTGACGCTATTGTAAAGTCCCAAAGCGCCGATCGAACTTACCATTGCTACTAAAATTCCTGTAAACACCAACTGTCCGATGTCTTCCCACTCCCTACCGACTAGGGCTAACACAAACAGCGACAGCGAAAATACAGCGGAACTGACGCAATAAATGCACAATTCTTGAATTTGAAATGCCATCAAATACATCAAATAACCGCTGAAAATTACCATTGCAGCGCTAAGAATAAATAGACCTTGCCAAGTATTGTTTTCTACTTGGGCATAAAGTCCTTTATTCGTGTCGGGATTGACAGCTTTAGGAGCTAGTGCCAGGATGGCGATCGCCAGGTATGCCAGCAAACCCAACAAGCTTAAAGGTACGCCGAAGACAGTGGCGTAGGGACTGTTGAGAACTTTGTCGCAGCCGCTGGTCGGACAAATGACTGAGCCGGTCGTTAATTTAGCTACCGTGAGATAGGCAGTTTCTAGGACTCCAACAGCCGCGATCGCAGCCATAATAGTCCGTGACCAGCGATGAATCCAAGGTGTTGAACGTCGGCGAATCATTTTTTTTGTAATTGGTAATTGGTAATTGGTAATTGGTAGTTGAGAGTTGATAGTTGAGAGTTGTAGTGCGAGCGTCGGGAGCTCGCGATCGATTGAGAGTTGGGAGGGGCGATGCCCCCGTGCTCGCCCGAGAGAGTTGATAGTTGACTGTTAAAGCCTGCAATTTTAGACGATCGATTTTAGATGAAATTTATAGATCGATTCTTCAATTCTTCAATTCTAAAATCCAAAATCCAAAATCTAAAATCTAAAATTACCCCTTACCCATTGCTCATTGTACTTTTGACTTTACCCAATTCTGGGGCTGGTCGGAGAGCACCGTTAGTATCTTCGTTTGCCTCTTTTTCTGAAAAACTGCGACGGGCTGCTTCCACAAATTGACTGACGCGGATCGGATCGATGGGTTGTTCGATACGGCCGTTTCGCTTCAGGGAACTGGAAACAATTACGCCATCAGCCGCCTGCATCAGAGTGGAAATGTTTTCCCAAGAGGCGCCGCTACCGATAAAAACGGGAATCCCTGCTGCTGCTGCACTGGCGAGTTCCAAATCTTCGAGATTTGGAGGGCTGCCGGTCGTCCAGCCGGAGAGAATTACGGCGTCGGCTAAAGCACGCCCGATCGTTTCTTGAACTGCTGTGGTCAAGTTGGGGCTGCCCAGGGGGCGGCCGTGCTTGACTAACACGTCTGCTAATATTTTGACATCGCTGCCCAATTCTCGCCTGTAGCGCATTAACTGGTGAGCTTGACCTTCGATTAAGCCTTGATCGGTAGCCATCACGCCGTTGAGGACGTTGACGCGGATGAATTGAGCGCCGGTACAGGAGGCGATCGCGATCGCGCTGTGGGCGTCGTTGCGCAGTACGTTAATCCCGATCGGCAGCGTTACTAGATTTGTCAGCCTTTCGACTACCAGCGTCATCGCGCTGACAACGGCCGGATCTACTCTGTCTTTGGCAAAGGGAGCATCGAAAAAATTCTCGACTATAATACCGTGTGCGCCGCCAGAAGCCAACGCTGTAGCCTCTTGTTCGGCTCTTCCGATAATAGCTTTGAGGTTGCCCCCCCAGCGGGGGGAAGTGGGCAAGGGTTGTAAATGTACGACACCGATTATGGGATTCGGCGTTTTGAAGATTTGTTTTAAGTCCACGGGTTTCCTGAAACCACCAAGTTGACGCTACGCTGCCGGCGGATTTTGACGGTATATTTTAGAATTCTATATCCACAGAGGCGAATCGATTTGAGATTTTTCGATCGAGTGTTGGGCCCGGTACGTCGGAAACCGGGTTTTTTACCTAGAAACCGCAGAATGCCCCCACCACTCCTGCGGTGGGAGAATGTCAAAAAAATATCGGGTTGTAGCGGGCTGAAGCGGGCGCGCGTCCTGCGGTAATTACTGACAGCCTAAAACTTAATTGCATTTATCCCTCGATAGGATTGCTGAAAATTTCAGTTTCGATCTGACACAAAGCGATCGATCGCCGTCAAGATTATCAGAAAATTTACTGTTAGTCCGATCGAATTTTGTAAGTGCGATCGCGATCTTACTTATACGAGAAAATTCTGGCACAACCGGACAATCTAATTATTTTTAATTCTGGTTTCGGCAAAACTTCGATCTGTCACATTTTGTGGCAAAAAGCAACGATCTAGATCGCAGCGATCGAACGACTGCGATCGTAAATCTTTATAAATAGCTGCGGTATAATAACAATAAGCCTGGTTATCAAAAGAATTTTATAGCTAACAGACTTGCTCTCTTCTACGAGAGTGTTAATTATTAACCATAATTCCAGCACAAAAAATAGATCGAGTACAAAGGATTGCAGCACCAATGAAATTATCAAGCGCGAACCAACAGATTATTTTCGTTGATTCTGCCGTACAAAACTATCAATACCTGATACAAGTCGCAGATGCAGCCACCAAAACAGTAATTTTAGATAACAAAAGCAGCGGCATCGCACAAATAACCGCAGCCCTAACAACAGAAAGTAATATTGCAGCAATTCATATCATTTCCCACGGCAGCCCCGGCAACATCGAACTCGGTACAGAAAGCCTAAATTGCAATAACCTAGAAAAATTCAGCACCCAACTCCAGCAGTGGAGAAAATCCCTCACAACAAAAGCAAACATTCTCTTATACGGTTGTGAAGTAGCCAAAGAAGAAACAGGCAAAAACTTCCTGAAACGACTGAATGAGATCGCAGGTGCAGACATCGCCGCCTCCGCTAACCTCACTGGTAGCAGGGAATTAGGTGGAGACTGGGAATTAGAAGTACGAACTGGCCCCATAGAAACCGCAATACCATTTAGCCTCAACACCCTCAAAACCTACAGCGGCGTACTAAGCCTGGACACCAAAGTAGACTTCACAACTGGCGGTTACCCCTCCTTCGTCAGCATCGGCGACTTCAACGGCGACGGCAAACCTGACTTAGCTGTGACGAGTGCGGGCGACGACACCGTCTCTATCCTGCTCAATACCACTGCCACCGGAGCCACCACACCCACTTTCGCCATCAAGGTTGACTTCACAACTGGCGATGGGCCCTACTCCATCAGCATCGGCGACATCAACGGCGACGGCAAACCTGACTTAGCTGTGGGGAACCGCTTCACCGACAACGCCTCCATCCTGCTCAATACCACCCCCACGGGAGTCACCACCCCCACCTTCGCCCCCCAAGTTACCTTGGCTACTGGCGCTGACCCTAACTCCATCAGCATCGGCGACTTCAACGGCGACGGCAAACCTGACTTAGCTGTGGCGAGTGCTGGCGACGACAACGCCTCCATCCTGCTCAACACCACCACCACCGGAGCCACCACCCCCAGCTTCGCGACCAAAGTTGACTTCACAACTGGCGATAACCCCATCTCCAT
>JBOFTL010000789.1:0-2973 GCA_051652045.1 Microcoleus sp.
TCAATTGACGGGTCTGACCAAAAATTCGTACAGTTTAACGAGGGAGAATTAGCACAATCTATACTCTGATGCTGTGCCAAATCCCAGCCATCCGGAGTCCAGAGTTCGCCAAAATCCCATTTCAAACTTTTACAAATCGCTTGGATGATATTTTGTACGGCGGCTTCAACTGTTGCCGACTCTGCCAGAATGCGAGTGATAGCGTGCTGCACTTCTTGGCGTTGTTCGGCACGCTTGCTGGCGGTAATGTCAGTACCTGTAACGATCGCGTATTCAAAAGTATTGTCGGGTTTGCGGAGAGTAGCACTCGTCCAAGAAATTAGTTTAGTGCTGCCATCCCGAACCGCCCAAGTATGTTCGTAATTTCTGACAGAATGGGGGTTTTCTTGAAGTGCAAACAAAGCAGTTTTGACCTGTTCCGCCTCTGACGGAATCGAGAATAAATCCCAAAACACTTTGCCCTTTATTTCCGATAACTGATACCCAGTAATGCGCTCGCAAGCGCGGTTGAAGCGGATAATTTGACCCTGGGAGTCGAGTACCATCACTAAGGCACTGACAGTTTCAAAAATGGCGGCAGTAAAATCTCGTTCGAGTTCGAGTCCTTTTTCGGTAAGGTAGCGCAACGCGATTTCACGGTAAATGAGATAGTAGATAACAGCCAGAACTAAAAAACTCAATAACAGCCCGCCCGAAAAGGCGAAAACCGTTTTGCGAGAACTCGCGGCAGCAGCGATCGATCTATCCTGAAACCACTGATTTTCGCGTTCTTGCATCGAACCGATCTCTGACCGAATGTAATCCATTAAACTATTACCTTGGCCGATTTTAATTGATTCCACTACAGGATCTAATTCCTGAGTTGTGCGCAATTTTATGGTTTCTTGAATTAAAGATAGTTCTTTGATAATTAAAGGTTCTAATGTACTTATTTGTCTCTGGTACTCCGGGCGATCGACTGTTAACTCCTGCAAAACCCTAATTTCTTCTTCGACATTCTCGATTGCGGTACGATACGGTTCTAAATAACGCTCGTTTCCTGTTAGCAAATAGCCGCGCTGTCCGGATTCTGCATTTGATATTAAGGAAAGGATGCTTTCGAGTTTTTCTGACACATTTTTACTGTGAATCGATTGTTGGGAAGTCTTGATTTGTTCCCTCAAGCTGCGGTAGGAAACCCAGCCGACAGCCGCCAAAATTGCCGCCGCCAACCCAAACCCCGTCACAATTTTTTTCAGAAATCCCCGGCGCTGCTTTTGCGCTTTTAGATTTTGGAAGGCAACCCGCTTAAGAGTGCCGGCGCTGCGACGCATTTCTATCAGTCGCACGACTTGGCGGCCGATGGCTTGCAATGCTTCTATCTGTTGGGAATTGAGGTTGCGGGGAATGCGATCGATCGCGCACAAACTGCCCAAAGCGCAGCCATCGGAGGTAATCAACGGCGTGCCGGCATAAAACCGAATGTTCGGATCTGTTGTTACCAAAGGATTGGTAGCAAAGCGGTTGTCTGCTAGGGCATCGGGAACGATTAAGGGCTCGGATTGCAGGATCGTGTGGGCGCAGAATGCTTGTTCGCGGGGAGTTTGGGATACTGCCAATCCGACTTTTGACTTAAACCACTGGCGATCGGCGTCGACTAAACTGATAAGAGCGATCGGAGTGCCGCAAATGCTAGCCACAATCCGGGTGAGATCGTCAAATTCCTCCTCCGCTGGGGTATCGAGAATTTCATATCCCGCTAGGGCTTCCAGTCGCGAGGCTTCATTCTCAGGCAATGGTGCTGGTTTCATGCTTGGCATCAGTAAAAAAATAACTTGATGGCAAATGCGCTTGACGTTGACCCTTGTGTTTCCAGGGCGATCGCAATTTACACGCTAAAATAGCGTGTTAGTTTCTATACTAAAGCAGCTTCCGTATTTCGTGACGCATCAAATCTTCAATCCTAAATCTTTAATCCTCAATCTTCAATTATCAATCCTCAATCTAAAATCTAAAATCGTCTTATTTTCCCCCACTAAAAGTCACCCCCGAAATAAAATAGCGGTTAAAAAAAGCATAAATCCCCAAAGCTGGCATGGTAAAAACCATTGAAGCCGCCATAATATAGTTCCAATAACTGATATATTGACCCTTAAAAGTATTCAATCCCAAAGGTAGAGTAAACATTTCCGATCGCGACATAATCATCAAAGGCATTAAAAAACTGTTCCACGACCCCATAAAAATAAAAATAGCTTGGGCCGCTAAAGCCGGCTTAGCCAAAGGCATCACGATTTGCCAAAAAGTCTCGAAACGATTCAATCCATCTAGCGCCGCTGCTTCTTCCAATTCCTGGGGAAAACTGACAAAAAACTGCCGCATCATAAAAATAAAAGTTGCATTTACCGCATTGGGGACGATCGAACCTTGATAAGTATTCAGCCAGCCCAAATTCTTTAAAATCAAAAAAGTAGGAATTAGCGTAACTTGTCCGGGAACCATTAACACCGCTAAAATTATGCCAAACATTAACTGATTTCCCGGAAATCTGACTCTGGCCAAAGCGTAACCGGCCATTGAGTTAAAAATTAGATTCAATCCGGTAACGCAAACAGCAATAAACGCACTATTAAAAAACCACCGCCCGAACAAACCAGACTCCAGCAAAATCTTTTGATAATTTTCCAAAGTGAAGTTTTGCGGCAGGAAGTTGGCACCGCCAGCGCCGATTTCAGCAAGCGGTTTGAAAGATGCTGACAGCGCCCAAGCAAAGGGCAAGAAAGTAATAATAGAATATGCAATCAGCACTCCATAAAGCAGCGCTTTTAATAAACTTTGACGGTTCATCAATCTCACCTCTTATATAATCGTTCGTAGTTGCGCTTCAGCGCCCGCAACCTCCTGCAATAACGAACCATTTATCTTCCAATCGTTCGTAGTTGCGCTTGGGCACCGGCAACCTCCTGCAATAACGAACCATTTATCTTCCAATCG
>JBOFTL010000790.1:0-5901 GCA_051652045.1 Microcoleus sp.
AATTACTCAACTGTTCCTCTCATTGTTTTCGCCTTCGCTCAAAGGCATTCAAGGAACGTTTCGTAATTCCCACTCCATTCCTCCCACCACTAATCGGAGTACCGATATAGTGGGGGTCTCCTGGAGGTTTTAGATGAAAAAAGCACTCCCAAACGCCTTAAACAATGGGATAGATAGCGGAGTTGTTGGGCCCAGGCGGGTTAATCCGCTCGAAGTAAAAGTGAAGGGGTCTGGGCCGGGTACCTCCCATCTCCTGTAATAGGTGACTATACTTTTACTAGCTGTAAAGCTTAGTACCTTGTTTGCCTCGTCGGTCGCTTGCGGTACAAGCAAACATCCATCTCGCGAATCTGATAAAGTTTTCTTCCTTTTTTTTCTTCTTTCTTCTTTCTTCTTCCTTCTTCCTTAAACTTAAAACACCCAACTTTCCCATGCCTACCTCGATTGCCGACTCAAAAAATCTGCTGTCTGACTTAATGGCCCGCTACCGCCACCAGGTCGATTATTTAGCAATTAGACTCGAAGAAGCCGAAGGCACAGACATCCTGTTGCGGGGCGAAAAAATCGAAACCCTCAGCGAAGGAATCTCCATCGGCGGCCAAGTTAGAGCCTGCTACAAAGGCGGCTGGGGTTTTGCCAGTTTTAACCGACTTTCCACCCTGGCCGCCAGAATTGAAGAAGCTATCGCCGCTGCCAAACTCATCGGTGACTCAGAAACCATCCTCGCACCTGTCACCCCGGTACAAGACATTTGCTTGCTCCCGCTGACGGGAACAGATCCTCGGCTGATTCCCCTAATTGACAAAAAGCAACTGTGCGAACGCTACGCCGAAATCCTCCGCAGCGTAGATCCTCGTATCGCCACCATCTCCGTCCGCTACGGCGACAGTACCCAGCGCATTATTCTCGCCACCTCCGAAGGCACGCTGCTGGAACAAGGCTGGGCAGATATGGAAATGCGTTTTGCTGCCACCGCTCGCAGCGGGGAAACGGTGCAAACAGGTCGCGAAACTACTGGTTCTCGCAAAGCCTACGAAGATTTAACCGAACTTGATGTCCAAGTGCGCGGCGCGGCCCAGCGGGCTGTAGATTCCCTAGCTTTACCCCCCGTCCAAGGCAATACCTACACCGCCGTCATCGACCCCATTCTTACCGGATTATTCGTGCATGAAGCCTTCGGCCATCTTTCCGAAGCCGATATGGCCTACGAAAATCCCGACATTCTAGAAGTAATGACTCTCGGTCGCCAATTCGGTCCGGCAAACTTGCAAATTTTTGATGGGGCTGCACCTTCGGGACACCGAGGCAGCTATTTCTACGATGATGAAGGCACTCCGGCGACTACTACTCAATTAATTAAAGACGGCACTTTGGTCGGGCGGCTGCACTCGCGGGAAACTGCTGGTAAATTGGGAGAAATGCCGACCGGTAACGCCCGCTGTTTGAACTACCATTATCCGCCGATCGTCCGCATGACTAACACTTGGATCGAACGAGGTACAACGCCTGTTGCCGATCTATTTTCTGACATTAAAGAGGGAGTTTACGCGCGCAATTGGCAAGGCGGTATGACTAACGGTGAAATGTTTACTTTCGGTGCTGGGGAAGCTTGGATGATCCGCAACGGTGAATTAGCCGAACAGGTGCGGGATGTAACTCTTTCAGGTAATGTTTTCAGCACTTTGGCTGATATTGAGGCGATAGGCGATGATTTTTACTGGGATGAATCTGGTGGTTGCGGTAAGGCAGGACAAAGTGGTTTGCCTGTCGGCTGTGGCGGTCCGAGTCTGCGCATTCGTAATGTAGTTGTTGGCGGCGAAGCTGCTGAAGATTGAACAGATTTGACTCGCAATATAGCGGTAAGGTGCGCAGTGCGCACCCTACAACATATCTAGGGATTGCGTAAGTCATGAAACTGAGTTTTTGCTCTAAGTAATATTGTCTATACTCGTTCGATCGCAATAAAGTTTGTAGTGAGGAATTCAGTCCTCTCTGATTTTCCAGTTTTAAGTGACATACTTCTACATCAAGCCTCGTGGTGCTATGATGTAGGCATCTTTGCAGCCCGATGAAGGGTATGCAAAATTTCCTTCGTGATACTGTTATCTATAGTTCCTACTACAGAAAGATTCCCACTATAGAATCTATACTGATAGGTTACTTTCATTAATCAACAACCCATAACGTCGCGTAGCTCATGCAACCAAAAATTGCATTTAATTGCACTTATACCCGGTAGCCAGAGTGATCTCGGCGAGAACATCCCGGAGTTGGCGAAGAACCGCATCCTTCTTTCTTTTGCGCTGGTTTTTTAGCTATTAGCTGCTGTTGGGAAATATCCAATTGAGTTGCATCTAAGGAAGCCCGATCGACTTCGTGAGGAAGCACTGGGCTAGCAACCACTAGGGTACTCAAACAAATTAGTTTAACAGATGTATACATGATGAAATTTATTCTCAGAGTTTTCACTCACAGATACGGACTTCGAGCTGACCCCTCCGGAAATAATTAAGGTTAATCCTTGGTTAAACAATTTGCTAATCGATCGACCTTTTTCGCAAAAAAACAGTTAAAAACATCCGATATTTCGGCTGTTTTTAGCTGTTTTTTACCAAAGCTATATATTTAGGCAAATTATCTACCGCCGCCCCGTTCCGGCAACTTATCTCGATCGCTATCTGCATAAAACGTCTGATTTTCTGGAGTAGATTTGGAAAATGCGGAAGCATATCTGTCTTGGGAGAGGGAGGTCAATTTTATTTCTAAATTTTGAGCTTTTACGGAAGTAGCACTCAACAACAAGCTGGACAGTAGGATGGAAAAGTAAACGCGCATCATAAAGCTCTGTTTCGTAGTTTCTACTTCTTGATACACAGCCTATCTTGTAAGATCTGGGTAAAAAAAAGAAATTTTTGGACAATTCACCAATTGATATTCGATCGAATCTGCAACTTTTTTAACGCTCGCTCACAAGGGGTTTCACCCTTAGTGTATCTCATGCTTTAAAATGATGCAACCCTTGATATATGGCTTTTGTAGCCATAGAGTTCGCTTTGTTGCATTAATTCAATCCGTTACAAAAACCCCTTACAAATTGTGGGGAGAAACACCTCATATTGTATTTTTTTTGAATTCTTCAGAATAACTTCATAAATAGTTGCTATGCTGCTCTCGTTATTTTTTTATTCTGGTTGTCCTAAATATTCCACTCCCAAAAACCTACGGTCAAGGAGAGACATCGAGTTGAGAACCCTAGCAAGTAAGATCGTCCAGAATCTGTTTGTACCACTGGCTTGGTAATAATTGATGCTTCTTCAGCAGAATTTCATAAATCCCTGCTAGACAGGTGTGGCGTGGGTTTCTCTTCTGTTTCTTTTGCTGCAACAACACAGCAACGCCTCATATCGCGTGCGGTAGATACTTAGTAGTGAGGACTTCAGTCCGCAGTATATGCCGAACTGAAGTCCTCACTGCGAACCGCTGTAGGGTGGAATAGGCTTAAATCAGCAAATCTACTTGTTTCAACAGTGCATCGAGAGTTGACGAGTTGTTCAAAACAACATCAGCTTGTTGGCATTTTTGAGCTAGTGGCAATTGAGTATTAATGCGGGCGGAAGCTCGATCGACACTCAAATTATCCCGCTGCATCAAGCGTTCTAACTGTACTGCTGGCGGACAGTAAACCACCCAAATTTCCGTACACAAATCGGTCATCTTGGCTTCAAACAGCAAGGGTACTGCCAAAATTACAGTCAATGTATCTTTTAAAACCGGACTGCTTCGCAAATAGCTTTGAATTGCTGCAACTAAACGGTGGCGGACGTAAGGATGAATCAATTGTTCCAACCACTGTCGATCGACTGCTTTATTAAATACAATATTGCCCAACATCGCTCGATTTAAATTGCCGTCACAGAGCAAAATATCGGAACCGTAGCGTCCTACAATAGCATCAAGTATTGGCGAACCGAGTTGCACGGCTTCGCGAGCGTAAATATCGGCATCGAACACGGGTAAGTGATATGTATCTGCCAGATAATTAGATACAGTAGTTTTACCGGTAGCGATGCCGCCAGTCAAACCGACGATCCGCACAATTCGATCTTTCATAATAAGAAGGAAGAAGGAAGAGGGAAGAAGGAAGAGGGAAGAGGGAAGAAGGAGTTATCTGTTGCCTGTTGCCTGTTGCCTTGAAGGAAGGAGGAAGAAAACAGGAGGAATCAGGAAGAATGCTTGGTGGGTAAGCTTTTAGGCTATGCGGAATTTCTTGTGTTTGCTGCCATTGTTTAACCTGTCTTAACTTTTCGTATTGTTATGTTTATTTTTAGACACTGACAGCAGATGTTTGCTATGTTAGTGGCACAATAAAAACAGACTGGAAATTTGAGATAGGCGATCGAGAGCAAGCATTAGGAATTACAAGCAGCGGGGTGCGATCGGCTCTTTGTTACGAAAAATCTCAAGTTCACACTCCCATAAAAGTCTAAATCGAGGCAAACTCCATGAGTGCTAAACCTGCTGTGCGGTGGATGCTAGCAGCAATTCCCATTGCTGGATTTTGGATACTAGATTGTTTCCCCCACTTGCTTGTTTTACAAAAAAATAACAGCAGGTGGTCGATCGTGGCAATTTACCGTCCATCTCAAATTGCCGCAGCACAACCCATAGTTCCAGCCCCAGACGGCACCGGTACCGCCATTACCCCCGGCCCCCAAACAGGGCAGCAAACTCGCTACGATATTACAGGCGGTACTACCTCCAGAGACGGTGCAAATTTATTCCACAGTTTTACTCGCTTCAATCTCAATGCTGGGGAGACTGCTAACTTTATCTCCAACCCAGCCGTTCAAAATATCCTCGGCCGCGTTGTCGGCGGCGACGCTTCATTAATTAACGGTTTAATTCAAGTTAGCGGTGGCAATTCTAACTTGTTTTTAATCAATCCAGCAGGAATTATTTTCGGCAATAATGCCCGACTCGACGTATCCGGCTCTTTTTTTGCAACCACCGCTAGCGGTATCGGTTTTGACAACCGCTGGTTTAGCAGTACGGGCATCAACGATTACGCTTCGTTGGTAGGCAGTCCAAATGCTTTTGCTTTTCCAGCACAACCGGGGAGTATTGTCAATACCGGAGAATTAGCTGTTGGTAGCGGGCAAAATTTAACTTTGCTCGCCGGGACAGTTATCAATACCGGGCAACTTTCAGCCCCCGGCGGGCAAATTACTGTCGCTGCGGTGCCGGGAGAAAATTTGGTGCGCCTGAGTCAAAATGGATTGCTGCTGAATTTAGAAGTTTCTCCCTCCCCAGCAGGATCGGGGACTGGGGCGCTGCCCTTTTCTCCCCTGACTCTGCCGCGACTGCTGGCAGGCCAGGGTGTCGAAAACGCTACAGGTATAACTGCGAACGATCGAGGTGAAATTGTACTTACGGGCGATCGCGCAGTGCCGATCGCTCCGGGAACTGCTATTGTATCCGGTACCGCCCAGGTATCTGCCACCACCGGTACGGGAGGTGCGGTTAACGTATTGGGAGATAAGGTAGGACTGGTAGGAGCTCGCATTGAGGCCAACGGACCCGACGGCGGCGGGACAGTCCGAGTGGGAGGAGATTATCGGGGTGCGGGAAGTGTGCCGAATGCTTCCGTAACCTATGTAGATGCTGCAAGTGCGATCGCGGCAAATGCTACCAAAGAAGGTAATGGCGGCAATGTGGCAATTTGGGCTGACAATACCGCAGCATTTCTAGGTAGCATCAGTGCTAGGGGTGTTTCCGCAACTTCCAGCAGCAGCGGTGTTGGTGTCGGCGGGATGGTAGAAGTTTCCGGGAAGCAAAGATTAATTTTTAACGGTACTGTCGATACCAGCGGCACCAACGGTTTGGGAACTTTACTGATTGACC
>JBOFTL010000791.1:0-12081 GCA_051652045.1 Microcoleus sp.
GCCCTTTACCGGGAAGTTCGGCTGTTGTGGGGGGTAGCGGTTGTTGAGCTTGAACTTCTGCTGGCTGCGCGCTGGCTGGTTTTGGTTCTGACTCTGCTGTTGGTGGCGAAACTGCAACCGCCTGTTCCGAATCTGATGCTGTTTCAGACACTGTTTCTGACCCTAGATTCGGAGCCGATTCTACCTTGGGTGCAAGTTGGAGTCGATCGCTCTGGGGCGAGTTTTCTGGGGACTTAGCCGGATGTGGTGCAGCAGCACTCTGTCCCGCATTGCTGAAAGTAATTGCAGCGCCCACTCCCAATACCACAATTTGACGAAAAACACGCATAATTTCTTACTTAATCTGCAATTCCAGACACAATTCTAGAGCAAGATTCGGTTTCCAGTTTCCAGTCTTGCTTCTGTTGAAAGCTCGATCGATATTGACACTTTATTGACACTTTATCAATTTTACCAAACCTTAAGGGCAATTAGCCCCCGCACTCAAAGCGTTGGATTTTTTTGATAAGAGGGTTTAAATCCCCGTCTTAAAAAGATCGCCCTCAACAGTCAACTGTCAACTGTTTGCTGCCAATCGATCGACCCTCAACTGTCAACAGCCAACACTCAACTTTCAATTGTCAACTGACCGATCGCTGTTAAAATTAGTTCCTCCACTCCATTAACTGGAAAAATTCGAGTTTTCAGGAAATCCGCAAGTTCCGCAACTGTCATGTCGTCCAAGAAACGCGCTTCTCCCTGTTTTAGCATCACTGAAGGCAGCAAGATGCCGTCTCCCAAATCCATACTCTGCAAAGCTGACTGCAAATCTTGCCCCGTCAGCAAACCCGTCACGGTAATTTTCTGTCCCCAATACTTGCTGCACAGGGCTATCATTTTAACTTCTAATCCGGGAATTTGGTTGAGCTGGCGCGCGATCGGTTCAAAAGCTTTTTCGACCGCATTTCCCACCACCCAAATTAATTTTCTCGGTGGATTAACTTCGGTCGATCGCACCTTTTTCAAAGCTGTTTCAAACTGTTGGATAAACTGCCGGATCGAACCGACACCGTTGCCAATTTGCGGGTAATCTGCATAATCTTCAGCCTGTGGCAATTCTTCCCCAGCAATCAAAAACCACTCATCAGCCAGCCAAATACAGCTAGATTTTGAATTTAAATCGTCTCCCCCCCTCGATAAGGGAGGGCAATTTAAATCTTCTCCCCCCCTTACTAAGGGGGGGCTGGGGGGGATAGACTTTGAACGTTTCTGCTTCGCTTTTTTGCCAGCTTTCCCCTGACTCAAAACAGCTTGAATTTGCCGTACTTGTGCGATAACTTCCCGCGCTTTTTCTGGTGTAACTGCAATCAATTCATCTTCAGCGGGACGAAACCGAGTTAAGCCGACGGGAACCACAGCTACCGAAGCAACGGCTGGAATATTTCCAGTATGAAACTTTGCCAAATCCAACAGCGTCCGTTCTAAATGTGCGCCGTCATTAATCCCCGGACAAACTACTACTTGAGCGTGAATTTGCAACCGCCGTTCTTGAAACCATTTAATTTGTTCTAATATCTGACCCGCACGGAAATTTTTTAACAATCTAATTCGGACTTCCGGCTCAGTAGCGTGTACCGAAACATAAAGGGGAGAAAGTCGCATTTGTTCGATTCTATCCCACTCTCTTTGACTCAAATTTGTCAGAGTGAGATAACTGCCGTAAAGGAAACTGAGACGGTAATCATCATCTTTTAAATATAGAGTTTCGCGCTTGCCGGGAGGCTGCTGATCGATGAAGCAAAACGGACAGCGGTTGTTGCACTGAATTAGTCCGTCAAATAAGGCGGTGGCAAATTCCAATCCTAAATCTTCATCGTACTCTTTTTCGATTTCTAGCTTGTGGGTTTTGCCTTTACTATCTAATACTTCTAGTTCGAGAAATTCATCGGCGCACAGAAATTGATAATCGATTAAATCGCGGGGTTTTTGACCGTTGACAGTCACGATCGCATCTCCCGGCTCAAATCCGATTTCGGCAGCGATACTATCGGGGATAATTTTAGTAATTAGGGCGGGACGTGTGGATGAGTCGCTCATAAGTTTGCGCTGGAACTTCCAAATTCGATCGATATTTATTGAAGGCTTTATTTGTATTTTCAGGCGACTAAATGAAGCTTTACGACCGTCATTTAACGATCTTTTTTCAATTGGGCGATCGTATGTTCCAGCAATTGCTTTTCCTGCTGGAGTTTCGCTTCTAAATTTTGAATTTGTTCCCGACGAGCTTCAACTTCGATCGAGCGACGAGACAACTCTTGGCTTTGCAAAGAAAGAGATTGCCGCCACTCTTCTGCTTTCTGGGCTTCCTGCTGCAAAAAATCGGGAGTAAAGCCTGTTGTTAAATATTTTTCAACTAATTCTAGCACCCAATTTGTAGCCGATCGCACCTGCAAAACCTTGCCATTTTCGGCAATATCTGCTAAAACTAACATTCCTTCATTTAAGATATTAGCCTCAAGTTCGACTTGGTTTTTCAGATCGTCTGTCGAGCGCGTCAAGACAGTTCGATCGTCACAAATCGCCCAAGTATTGTCTGAATTTTTGCTAGCCAGCAATTGCAGATCGATCTGAGCTAAAATTTCCTGCTTTTTTACTTGGGCTAAATATAACATAAGGACGGGGTTTTAGACCCAGTTTTCTGATAATCGGGATGACAGGATTTGAACCTGCGACATCCTGCTCCCAAAGCAGGCGCGCTACCAAACTGCGCTACATCCCGTTGTGACGTTCAATATCCATTAACGCACAAAATAGCAGGATTGTCAATAATTGCTGGCAAACAGTTGGTGCTGGTCGCGTCAAAATTGCCATTCTGGAAAAAATAAACGCGCTACCAGCACTCCTAGGCTAATCGGGATACCAAAACATACCTTTAATCCCCTCTGGATCGGACATAAAGCCCAAATTTCGGTAAAAATCCACTACGTGAGGGTCAGCAAATAAGGTAATGTTGCTAATATCCTCATTCCGGAGTTTTTTGATGGTGTATTTCATCAGCGCCTTGCCCATACCTTTACCTTGGTAATCGGGATGAACTACCACATCCCAAAGGGTGGCATTAAAAGCGTGGTCTGAAGTCGCTCTGGCGAAGCCGACCAGCCGTCGCTGGCTGCCCCGCATCTCCCACATAGAGACGACTAAGAAGCTATGCTGAATAGCTTTTTTGACTTTACGCAGGGGGCGGCGAGACCAACCCACTGCATTGCATAGTTCTTCGAGTTCGTAGAGGTCAATGTCTCTATCGGTACTGAAAAAGATGCGGACACTGCCGCTGGTGGATTTGCGAAACGTTGGGGAAAGCGGATCGCCTGACCCAAAAGCCACATCTTCCTCAAATTCCGCTGTTTGGGAAACAGAGGTAGACTCAGAACTGCTAAATAAGTTTTTCCAAAAACCCATGCAGGCGCGGTTAATGTAGTAGAGGTTGGACGACCTTACAGAGAACCAGACGATCGGCCTGCTGGCTCCGATCGGAGCTACAGGAATTGCGGGCGGCCTCTTGAGGAACAGTTTGCGGTACACTCATCTTACGCCGAAAAGAGGGATTTGTCGTCGAACATTGAGTCTGCAGTCTTTTGATTTGTAGTAAGTTTGGTAGAAGTTCAACTAGCCAGCATCCAGACAGCCTGCTGAGAGGGTCAAATTTATTGCGCGATCGGGACAAACGCATTGAAGCAATAGCTTCTTTGAGTACCGCTTTTGAGTGTCTATCACTCTACTGGGACTGATGCGCTCGATCGTCCGCACAGCTAGACCGTCACAATCGTGACATTCTAGTTATCAAAAAACTGGGTTGAAAACCCCGTGGAAAAATTGCCGTTGAAGATCCGGGAGTGGGAGTGTCACAATTGTGGGGCCTATCACGATCGAGATCTCAACGCAAGTAAGAAGATTCTTGCCGCTCTTCTTGCGGTGAAAGTCTGTGGAGCGACTGTAAGACCCGAACAGAGTAAATCTGTTAAGGCTGGTGCGAAAAACCTTAATGGAAGGAAGCTCCAAACCCAAATCGTGAGGTTTGGGAATCCTCGCCGTTTTACGGCGGGGAGGATGTCAAATAAGTTCCCCAGCAAATCTGACCCGTGCTTTCAGTTCGGATACTTAACTTGTGTCAGTTACACATACAGACGCAGCTTAAGTGTCAGGTCGTCGAACCTAGAATCCCATTGCCATAGGGCATGGGAGTGTCCGTACCCAGTATATCTCCCGCACCTTCCCCTCAATTATGGCTTCGGGTTTAAAACCATCTACATTAGAACTTCTCAAGCGCTTTAACCGAGCGTTCCCGCAGTTTTACGAGCAATTTGTCAGCAGTGAAATCCAACTGCAAAATCTCAAGTTAGCTTATCAGCTCTACAAAACCAGGCAAGCGGTGATTGAAATCAGACCGGAAGGCAACAAAAGTGCCCTGCATTTTGCTTACCGCAATCAATCTTTTCTGCTGAGCGATATTTTTGGAGTATTGGCTGCTTACGGACTGACAATTCACAGCCTGAGTTTGTACGGTCAAATTTACCCGCCGATGCTGGTGTTTATCAAACTGGTGGTGTCTCGCGGAGGCAAGGTACTGACTGATAAAACGGCGGAAAATGTCTGCAGGGCGATTCGAGAAGCCTTAGCGGGGCATTTTGAAGTTGAAGAAATGTTGGCGGTGGAGTTTAATCTAGACGCTGGTTTGGAGGACGTGGCCACGGAATTCTACGTCGATCCAGTATTCCACTTGCCAGCTTTGCTGATCGAAGCAGACAACCAACCGGGACTTTTTTACAAGGTGATGTATGCCATTTGGCAAGAGGATTTGTTGGTGGTGAATGCTAATTTACTGGTTTGGCGGGGGCGAACTCGCCTGATCCTGTATTTGTTAGGACCCAATGAGAGTTTGATTCCCGAGTATCTGGGGCAAAAAATTGCTGAAGGTGTCCGACAAAGGTTGCTGGGCGAGCGATTTTAGGAAGGAAGAAGGAAGAAGGAAGAAGGAAGAAGGAAGAGGGAAGAAGGAAGAGGGAAAATTTTCTCTATTTTCTCTCTTTTTCTTACTCTCTCCCCCTCTCCCTCTCCCCCTCTCCCCCCCCTCTCTTCCCCCTCTTTCCTCTCCCGATCGGATAGCATATAAATATGGCAACCATCAATATCCTAGGGGTTCAGCACGCTTGCGAATTGACGGCAAAGACACCAACTTCCCCGGTTCTGGTCTTTGTCCACGGCTGGCTGTTAAGTCGCCGTTACTGGCAACCTTTGACAGATCGTTTGGCACCTGACTATCGGTGTCTGACTTACGATTTGCGGGGATTTGGCGATTCCAGGGGCGATCGCGCCCACCCAGAACCGCTTAATTCTTGCTATACTCCCGCTGCTTACGCTCGGGATTTAGAAATTTTATTGGAAAAATTGGATATTACTAATGCTTGGCTGGTGGGACATTCTCTGGGCGGAACGATCGCCCTTTGGGGTGCGAAGCAGTTCTCCGATCGCGTTAAAGGTGTTATCTGCATTAATGCGGGCGGCGGCATCTATCTTAAGGAAGAATTCGAGCGGTTTCGATCGATCGGCCGGCAGTTAGTCAAGCTGCGTCCCCGCTGGCTGTCTTATTTGCCTTTAATGGATTTTGTATTTGCTAGGGATTCTGTAGCCCGCCCGATGGCCCGCCACTGGGGACGCCAGCGGTTGGTGGATTTTGTGGTGGCTCACCCGGAGGCGGCACTAAGGGCTTTGTTGGACTCCACAACAGAAGCTGAGATTCATCTATTACCACAAATTGTGTCCGGACTCAAGCAGCCCGTGTATTTTATTGCAGGTACTCAAGACAAAATTATGGAGCCCAAATACGTGCTGCATTTGGCCAGCTTTCACTGGATGTTTCAAGGTTGCGGCGAGAATGTGCTTCAGATTCCAGATTGCGGCCACATGGCAATGGTAGAACAGCCGGATGCAGTAGCCAGTTACTTGCAAAATATTTTGCAGGAACACGCTTGAGAAGGAAGAAGGAAGAGGCAAGAAGGAAGAGCGAAGGGGGAAGAAGGCTGGAGGGAAGAGAGCAAACCACAGGAAACTTAAGAAATCTGTTATCTTAAAATAAACAACTCTGCCCGATCGCCCACAGGGCCAGAGGTTCTGATTTACAAAGTGGCAACTTGTTTAAATTCTAATTTTGCTTAAATGCCTGTGCGCGTCAATCTCACCGATCGGCAACAACACATCCTTTGGGCAACGGTTCGCCACTATATTGCTACCGCCGAACCCGTTGGCTCAAAAGCTTTGGTTGACGAATACAACCTCAGCATCAGCCCAGCTACTATTCGCAATGCGATGGGGGTTTTAGAAAAAGCAGGATTGCTGTATCAACCCCATACCTCCGCCGGTCGCGTCCCCTCTGACTCCGGCTACCGTATTTACGTTGACCGGTTGATTCAGCCGTCTGACGGACTCGGCAGCAAGGTAGAACAGGTTCTAGACCAGCTTAACTGGTCGGACGGTCGCATGGAAGCGGTACTCCGGGGTGCCGCTCAAATCCTGGCAACTATCAGCGGTTATATCGCCCTAATTACCGTGCCGCAAACCAATACGGCTAGTTTGCGACACTTGCAATTGGTGCAGCTAGAACCGGGCAAAGTGATGCTGATCGTAGTAACAGATGCTTACGAAACGCAGTCGGTACTGGTACAATTGCCCGAGGAAGCTGAAGGCAAACAGCAGAATGCAGAAATAGTCGATCGCGAATTACAGATTTTGTCGAACTTTTTGAATTCTCAACTGCGGGGGCGAGCTCTGTGGGAACTATCCGCTATTGACTGGAGCGAGTTAGACCGCAGCTTTGCAGTGTACGCTGAATGGATGGAAACTACGCTGGACCAGATTCGCCGTCGGGTGGAGACTCCCAGCTACACGCGGATTCTGATCGGCGGTTTGGCAGAGTTGTTGCGTTTGCCTGAGTTTTCACAGTTGCAACAAGTTCAAACTCTCGTGCAATTGCTAGAACAGGAACAGGAACTGCTGTGGCCTTTAATTTTTGAATCTACCGATGTGGAGGCACCTTCCAAGCGGGCTACGGTACGCATCGGTTCGGAAAATTCCCTGGAACCGATTCGGGGCTGCACTCTGATTTCTTCAACTTACTGTCGGGGTTCGGTCCCGGTGGGGAGTGTTGGGGTTTTGGGGCCGACGCGGATGGTTTACGAAAATGCGATCGCAGTGGTCGAAGCTGCGGCAGATTATTTGTCGGAGGCGATGGGAGGCAAAAAACTTTGAACATTTGACATTTGAACATTTGACATTGGATAGCCTGCAAGTTGACAGTAGACGGCGCAACTTTTATACGCTTTCCTAAAAGGGTGCAACAGTAACCTCTACCGATATAATTTAATTTCAATGTGTTAATGGATGAGTATTGTAGCAATATTTTGGAGAAATGTTATTGCGTGTTGAAGCGCGGAGTTTTGAGACTCTAGTTATAGCCGAAGGCAGAAGGAAGAGGGCAGAAGGATTCATAGTAACGCTTTGGGCGATCTAAAATGTCTTGGGCCGTCGGGCGCGGTTGCTATAAAAAAAAGTTTAAGGCAGATTTTGCTCTCTCAAATTAGGATGTTCGATCCCCACCAGCTTCATCGGACAAAGTTGTCTTGCTTGGCTGGCAGGGGCTAACTAACCCAATCGCAAGGTTTATGGCTATTTTGTCGCGTTTGCTGAGCCATATTTGGTCATCTCTGGAAACCAACGGAATGTCAAAATATTAAGACATTTTTGAAAGTCTATCGAAAATTTATAAAAAAGATTAGTGTTATTATTAAAGCTATTTGTCTATTGGGAATACCCAGGGAGCATATCGCACATAATTTTCAGTAAAGTTGGCACAATTGCCGATCCGTACAAGATTTAAGCGTTGAGTTAAAATCTAAACCAGATTTAGGCAATTTTTAGCATTCAATGAAATCTACCGATAAAACTAAAAATACATTTGCTATAACAACGCCTTTGTATTATGTCAACGATCTACCTCACGTCGGCAGCGCTTACACGACGATCGCTGCTGATGCTGTCTCCCGCTACCAGCGACTGCGGGGCAAATCTGTATTGATGATTACGGGAACTGACGAACACGGGCAGAAAATTCAGCGCACGGCCGAGAGTTTGGGACGATCGCCCCAAGCTCATTGTGACTTGGTGGTGCCGGGATTTGAAAGCCTGTGGCAGCAACTCGATATCCAGTACGATCGATTCATCCGCACGACAGCAAGACGCCACGAGTATATTGTCAAAGAATTTTTCCAGCGTGTATGGAACTCCGGCGACATTTACTTGAACCAACAACAGGGCTGGTACTGCGTTTCCTGCGAAGAATTTAAAGAAGAACGGGAGTTGTTACCGGGTAACCGATGTCCGATTCACACCAGCAAAGAAGTTGAGTGGCGCGACGAGGAAAATTATTTTTTCCGCCTGTCGCGGTATCAAGAACAACTTCTGGCCCTGTACGCCGAACGTCCTGACTTCATCGCGCCGGAAAGCAGGCGCAACGAAGTGCTCAGCTTTGTCAACTCCGGACTGCAAGATTTTTCGATCTCTCGGGTGAATCTTGAATGGGGCCTGCCGATACCTGTCGATCCGGGCCACACCATCTATGTCTGGTTTGATGCTTTGCTGGGATACGTTACAGCACTGTTAGATCCGGATAGCGACCCCACTTTAGAGAATGCTTTATCTAAGTGGTGGCCCGTTGACCTGCACGCGATAGGCAAAGATATTCTCCGCTTTCATGCAGTTTATTGGCCGGCAATGCTGATGTCAGCAGGTTTGCCAATGCCAGGCCGCATTTTTGCACACGGTTTTTTGACCAAAGATGGTAAAAAAATGGGCAAAACGGAGGGCAATATTTTAGACCCAGTAGCATTGGTCAACAAATACGGTGCTGATGCAGTTCGCTACTATTTCCTCAAAGAAATAGAGTTCGGACAGGATGGTGATTTTAGCGAAACTCGGTTTATTAATACATTGAATGCTGAATTAGCAAACGATTTGGGAAATTTGCTTAACCGCACCTTAAATATGGCCCGCAAATATTGCAACGGCTGCGTTCCCAATCTGTCGGTCGAAAACATTTCCAGCGACAACCAGCTTAAGGAAATGGGTCTAAATCTGGGCGATCGAGTGGCTGATTTTTACGAAGAATTGGCTTTTAGCAAAGCTTGTGAAGCTGTACTAACTTTGGTTCGCGCGGGCAATAAATTTATTGACGATCGAGCACCTTGGAGTTTGTACAAGCAGGGACAGCACGAAAATGTCGGACAGGTACTATATTCAGTTCTGGAATCTGTCAGACAGGCTGCTTACTTGTTGTCGCCAATTATTCCGAATATCAGCAGTGCTATCTATCAGCAGCTTGGTTTTTCAATTGACTTTAACGATCGGGTTGCTGCTGAGAGTTTAGGAAATTTTGCAACTCAGTCGATGTGGGGTGCTTTACCGGCAAACCAAATTCTAGGTGAAGCCCAGCCTGTATTTAAGCGGCTCGACCCGCTGTAAATACTAATGTCTTAGTTTTCTACGGGCGATTCGGGTGCCCTCCGGCAGGCGAAATTACTAAATTTCTCAGAAAATCTCGATCGAAACACGCTAATTGTAAATATTAGAAAACCAGGAGATCGAGATGTTATTCAGTTGCAAAACTCAGTTTCGACAAGCCAACAAAAAACACCATTCCGCAAAAATTGCGGGTTCGACAGATACGCTTGCAATGAGGTTTGCAACGAGGGGAGTGCAGAGATGCTAAAGCTTTGCCGACTCTAAAATGCTGAGAAGATCGGTGTTTTATGGGTATTTTGTAAGGGTGTTGTTACCGATTACCAATTAGCTCTTATTTCCTTACCTATCTTTCATAAAAAATGAGGCATAACAATCATGTTGAATAGAATAGAAAACAATGACCTGTTTACTCCCGAACAAGTTTTGGAAAATCGTGGCAGGGTGGCAATTTTTATTGACGGTTCTAACTTGTTTTACGCTGCTTTGCAATTAGGAATTGAGATCGATTACACTAAGCTGCTGTGTCGCTTAACGGCAGGTTCGCGACTGTTGCGCTCTTTTTTCTACACGGGGGTCGATCGCACGAATGAGAAACAGCAGGGTTTTTTGCTGTGGATGCGCCGCAACGGATATCGGGTGATTTCTAAGGATTTGGTGCAGTTACCGGATGGCTCTAAAAAGGCTAATCTAGATGTAGAAATTGCCGTGGATATGATGGCTTTAGTCGGGTCTTACGATACGGCTGTTTTGGTCAGCGGTGACGGAGATTTGGCTTATGCAGTCGATGCTGTCAGTTATCGGGGCGTGCGGGTGGAGGTGGTGAGTTTGCGATCGATGACTAGCGATAGTTTGATTAATGTAGCCGATCGCTATATCGATCTGGAAATGATTAAGGATGACATTCAAAAAACGTCACGTCCTAATTATGCTTACCGCCCTTTGTCGGGTTTGAGTTTGATGGACGAACACGATGACAGATAGGAGTTTGGTAAACAATTGACAATTGACAATTGACAGTTGACAGGTAGGGGCAGTGCCCCCGTGCCCGCCTTCTTAGTTGACAGTTGACAGTTGTAGGGTGCGTCGCCACCGATCGTTCCAAATCTCAACCGACCATCTAGTAGTGACGCACCAGAAAATTGAGGGTTGACAGCACACAGGTAACTGTTGACATTTGACAGCTTGGTAATGGGTAGTGGGTAATGGGTCGAACCGTGAAAAATTAAAAGTTAAAAACTTACACCAAACATGAATGTGTTTTAATTTGCCATCGAATGTTTGTCCTTGCCCTATTATCAATTACCAATTTCTCAAACCCATGATAAATCCCAGAGTGCAAATTACCAATTCCCAGCCCCCAAAAGTAGTGCTGCTAATTTTAGCAATACCACTTTTGGGAATTGGTGGTTGCGCGGCGACAGAAACTCCTCAAAAGAACAAATTAGCTGAAGATATTAAGGCGGCTCAAACGTCAAATAGCACTTTAACATTGAACAAAGTAACTCTAGAACAGGCAAATGAAAAGGGGGAAACTTTCTGGAAAGTAAACTCGCAAAATGCTGTTTACAGCAAAGACCAAAAGACTGTTAACGTTCAGAAACCGACGGGTAAATTGTTTCAGGACGGTAAGGAAATTTATGACGTTCAGGCGGAAAGTGGGGAAGTATTTCAGGAAGGAAATCAGGTTTTTTTGAAGGGAAACATCGTCGCTAAAGATCTGAAACATGGTGTGGTGCTGCGGGGAAATGAGTTAGAATGGAGGCCGAAAGAAGATGTGTTAGTCGTGCGCAATAATTTGACGGGAGATCACAAACAAGTAACAGCTTCGGCTAAAGAAGCGCGAGTGTTTACTCGGGCGAAGAGGATGGAGTTGTTTGGTTCTGTGGTGGCGAATCTCAAAGATCCGATCGTCCAAGTGCGTACTGAGCATTTAACATGGTTGTTGGAACAGCAAAAGGTGAGTAGCGACAAACCGACTGAGGTCGATCGATACAAAGATAAAACAGTTACAGATCGGGGTTTTGCTGACAAAGTAGATGTAGATTTGAAAACCAAGATTGCGACGCTGACTCAAAACGCTCAGTTAATGCCTTTAGATCCGCCGCTGCAAATTGACAGCAGTTTGATGAGTTGGAATTTTCCAGCGCAAAGCGTTGTTTCGCCGGGGCCTGTGAAGGTTTTTCATCGGGTGGAAAAGGTGACGATGAGTGGGGATGCGGGTAAGGGAGATTTAGAAAAAAAAGTTTTTCATTTGACGGGAAATGTTGTAGGAATCGGGCAAAAACGTCAGGCTCAATTGAATACCGATCGAGTAACTTGGTATTTAACTAATCAGACTTTTGATGCGGAAGGAAATGTGGTTTACCGCCAATTAAATCCGGTGTTTAATTTGACGGGACCGAGGGCTGCGGGACAGCTTAAGGATGAAACTGTGATCGTGAAAGGTGATGGGAGTGGCGGTCAAGTGGTGACGGAAATTGTGCCGTCAGAACACAAAGAAATAGTGGGAAATTAAAAAAGTAGTAGGTAGTG
>JBOFTL010000792.1:0-9376 GCA_051652045.1 Microcoleus sp.
GGACTGGAGAAACCACCCCCTCTCTGGCTCCCCCCCTTAGCAAGGGGGGGTTGGGGGGGGTAGGAGAAGTTACTGCTTCACTGTGTCCGGGCCTGACAGCCTCTGTGGCTCCCTCCCTTGCCAAGGAGGGGTTGGGGGAGGTATGCGACGCCGGAATCCACCACCCGTGCACGTATTCCGTCGCGCCCGTTGGAGTCGGTACCGGCAGCCAAACATCCTGATATTTCAACTGCAAAGCATCCGGCGTAGTTTCGATCGCCCGCGCCGGAAAAAAGATAAACTTACCTTGGTTGGCAAACAAAAACCAACAAGCAGCAGAATAGGATATCGCCAAAACAGCTCCTACAGCAATTAGCGATTTACACAAAAAAAATACCAGCAATTTGTTCATAAACCAGAGAGCAGTGCGGGCAAGATACTTGAAGTTACGTCACAAAATAATGACCGATTATGAATTCACATAATCAGCCACGATCGATTACTAACTCATGCCGTCGCATTCCGCCAACTTTCCACAATTAATACAGTGCGGGACGCTGCAAGTGCCAAGGAGTAGACTGTTCGTAAGCATAAGCTATTTCAAACAACCGAGATTCCTGCAAAACTTTACCAATTAGCTGGATTCCCACCGGCAGTCCCTTGTCATCAAAGCCGCAGGGTAAATTCAAAGCTGGCAAACCGGCCAGATTCACCGGAATCGTCATCAAATCCTGAATATACATACTCAGCGGATCGTTAAATTTTTCGCCAGCCTTAAAAGCGGTAGTTGGGGCCGTAGGACAGACCAAAATATCAACTTGAGCGAAAGCTTTTTCAAAGTCCTCTTTAATTAAAGTCCGAACTTTTTGAGCTTTGAGATAATAAGCGTCGTAATATCCAGCCGACAGAGCGTAAGTACCGATCGCGATCCGGCGTTTCACTTCTGTACCGAACCCTTGAGATCGAGTTTTAGCATACATTTCTAACAGATTGTCAGGATCGGTCGATCGAAAACCGTATTTTACGCCGTCGTATCTCGCCAAATTAGCCGAAGCTTCTGAAGGAGCGATAATGTAATAAGTCGGCAAACCGTAGCGGAAGCGGGGACAAGAAATAACTTGAATTTCTGCTCCCAATTGTTGAAACTGTTCGATTGCTTTCGTCACAGCTTCTTTCACCGACGAGTCCAATCCCACCCCAAAAGTTTCTTTAATGACCCCAATTCTAATTTGACCCCTCGGCCGCAAACTAGGCCGTAAAGTTTGAGCGTAATCGGGAATTTTGACATCAAGACTCGTAGAATCCTTCGGATCGTAACCCGCGATCGCGCCTAATACAATTGCCGCATCCTCAACATTCCGGGCGAAAGGACCGATTTGATCCAGCGAAGAAGCATAAGCCACCAAACCGTAGCGAGACACCAGCCCGTAAGTCGGCTTCAAGCCCACCAAACCGCAAAAAGAAGCCGGTTGGCGGATCGAACCCCCCGTATCCGAACCCAAACTTACGGTGCATTCTTCCCCGGCCACCGCAGCCGCCGAACCCCCGGAAGACCCTCCCGGCACCCGCTGCAAATCCCAAGGATTCGCCGTAACTTGGTAAGCAGAAGTTTCCGTCGAACTTCCCATCGCAAACTCGTCCATGTTAGCCTTGCCCACAATTACAGCACCGGCTGCTTGGAGTTTCGAGACAACCGTCGCATCGTAGGGAGGCACAAAATTTTCCAAAATCCGAGAGCCGCAAGTGGTGGGAATGCCCTCAGTACACATATTATCTTTCACGGCGATCGGAATCCCGGCTAAGAGCCCGATTTCGTCGCCAGCAGCGATTTGGGCATCCACTTTGCGGGCTTGTGCCAATGCCCTGTCTGCCGTCACGCACAGAAAGCTTTTCAACTTTGGCTCTAGCTGGTTGATGCGGTTTAATGCTTCTTGAGTAATCTCTACAGCAGAGCGTTCTTTATTGATTAGTTGGCGGTGCAACTCGCGGATGGATGCCATGCTCGTACCTTTATCGTTTCTACTTAACGCCGCTTCTAAAAACCTGGATAAACCTACCCTCATGTAATTTGAGTCCAGATCGAAGTCTGCGGTATAACTTTGGGTCGAAAGCCACTAACGCTTACGCTTGGCAGATGCCCGACATCGCTGCTCGACATCAGCCTTAACCAGTGGCCCCCAGTTAGAGACTCGGTAGTAATCGTGTCTGCGATTAACTGCCGAGCACCGACCGATAAACATATTAAATTGATACCAAGCGCCGTTTATAAAAACCTACTCAAATCTACGAGCGAACGTAAATCAGAACTAGATAAAAGTCCACGGTGTAACTTTTAGTCGATAACCGCTAACGCTTACGCTTGGCAGATGCCCGACATTGCTGCTCGACATCAGCCTTAACCAGTGGCCCCCAGTTAGAGACTCGGTAGTAATCGTGTCTGCGATTAATCACCGGGCAACGACCCACAAACATATTAAATTGATGCAGAGCGCTCCATACGTGCTTTCTAGGGTTCACCCCCAGATAGGCGGACACAGAGCGCGGCAATCTCTCACTCAAATTCATTCCTCTTCTAGCAATAGCCACAGCAGCAGCAATATCAGAGGACAACCCATACATCCGAGCATATTTAACCAGTCCAATTAAACTGGTATAGGCTGGATTGTGCGCCAATAGAGAGATACCTCGATTGGAGAGAATCGACTCCAAAAGTTGATAAAAACGGCTGTATGCCCACCCCGAGAGCATCCGAGTATACTTTCTTCCTTTCTCCCTTAACTGTGCTTTCTTACCAGTAAAATCTAAGGCTTCGCAGACAATCGGGCAAGCTCTCGCAGTAGCTAATTGGGCTAGTTGCAAGATGGCACCTACAATTTGGGCATCTTGTTTGCCACGAGGCAAGCCCATTTGCAGGGGAATTTTACCTCCAGCTTTTAAATTACCTCGGTCATCGATATAAGCCCAACCGATCGAGTTTGGATTGAGGTCAATGCCTATACAACCGTAATCGATCGATCTGCTCACTTGCTTTACTGATAATGGAGTAAATTGTACTGCTACTATCCAACGACGATCCTGGCGGTAAAAGTGCCAAGTTTTCGCACCCACATCGGGCAATCGATTAATATTCCTCTCGAAGTCGCCAATCGCTGAAGTAATGTATTTGCCAAATTTAGCTTCCAGGCAATAAGGAACTCTAAATTTCAGATTATTACCATCCCACTGGCAAGTTTGATTCCCATAACTTTCATCCTTCGACCCCACAATGAATACTTCACAGGAGTTGACTTTGACTCTTAGTGGTGCTCCTTTCAGGTGGGAGCGGGTTTGAGTTAATTTATAGATGTATCTTTTCTTATTATGAATGGCAAATTTAGTTTGATGCCAGTTGGTTTTGCGAGTTTTCCTATCGCTCGCCAAGGGAAAATTACACCCAGTTTTTGAGTTCTGCCAATTCCGTTTGGCGTAAAACTTTTGAGCGAGAAGGAGTTTCCTTTGTGCTTTTTTTAACCAAGATACAGCGGATGTGAGTCTCTGTTCTAATTGCTTGATGTGTCTGGTTCTTGATGCTTTCGCTGCATCTACTTTGCCTATCGATAAAGCAATTACTCCATTGGCATGACGTTTGCTGATGCCGTAGGTTTGTTGTAGGTGAGTATTCCAACGAGATTTATTGAATTTAATTTCTCGATCTAATAAATGGTTAACCGTCTCGATTGTCGCTCGATAAAACACTCCTGAAAATGCCGTTAAAAAACACTCAAAGCTAGTATAACCTGCAGGGCTAAGTTCTGCTTCGGGAGTTGGTAATCCTTTACAGTAAGTGAGAGTCGTCATAACTTTTAGCGAATGCCCTCAACTATGTTACTATCTTTCGATCCTGATGGCTGATGGGGACTTGCTCTGATGAGAGCAGAAAAATCTACACCTTGAGTGCGATGGGAGCCAGCAGTCGCTCGCCCTTGTTCGTAGTATGGCGTTTGCCATAGCGTGTCGGGTTGTACCTTCACCCGATCGAGCTGCATCGAATGTGAGTGAAACTCGACATTAGCCGATCGAATCGCAGAAAATGTCGAGTTTTGTCACGAATTGTCACATTCTTGCTGGACTGTTTTCTAACCCCTTAGCCAATATAGCCGTCAATTGCACCGACTAATAGCTGCGCGGCAAAGTCTGTAGTGACTGAAATTTGAGACTCGCTTCACGAACGTCCGCCCGCCTCGATTTTCCCGCATTAGCAGTAACACAACCTCCATAATTACTCAACGATTCCCAGTGACAAAATTTCATCCGGAATTCTCCTCAAACCGCAAGAAATATGCTAAGAAGTTCCCGATGCCCCGATGGAGGTATGCCACCCAAAGCCCACCTAGAAACTCACCTGACGGCGGAGGAGCTGAAAATTCGCTACCGGCAGGCAGAAGACACCACAGAATCTCGCCGCTGGCACTTGCTGCTATTGGTTTCCCGCAATTGGACGATCAAACAAGCAGCCCAAGTCGTAGGACTCAACTACGACTACGCCAAAGAAATTGTCCAGCGTTACAACCGAGAAGGACCTGACTCTGTTCGCAATCGCAGCGGAGAGCGCCAGCCCCCTCCTGCAAAATCCTTGCTGACTCCCGAACAGCAAGAACAACTCCGACACGCGCTTCAAGGCCCGGCCCCCGACGGCGGATCTTGGACTGGTCCCAAAGTAGCCCGCTGGATCGCTCAAACAACCGGTGTCGATCGTGTTTGGCCCCAACGCGGTTGGGATTACCTCAAGCGTTTGGGGGTTGACTGGCGGCGGCGCCGCCGCAAGTAAAACCCTACGCAATATCTAGCTCAATTAGCATTCGTCCCGCAATTACCCTGTTGGCAAGTGTGGGACGATCGCGATCGACTTTTTTTGTGCGCGACAGCGTATATTTAATTGTGGTTGTGTTGAGGATGTTAATTATGCTGGGGCTTCGGCGTTTTTTACCTGGTGCAAACAAGACTTTGGCAGCAGTAGCAGGGATTGGATTGGTTCAGGTGCTGACCGCCACCAATTCATTTTCTCAATCATCCAACCAGCGCTCTCTAGACGAGCTCTACAAAATCCGCGATCGCCTCGTCAATCAATTAGAAAACCCTACTTCTCCTTCCCCGGAACCAACTTTTTTCTCCCGCTTGGTTCCCTTTGCCTCCAGTCCTCAAGAAGGATTAATCAAAGATCTGCAAACTGTAGAGGTTCAAATATTAGTAGAACAGAGAGCTAACGACAATTTTCAGCAAGCAGTGCGTTTGGCCGATCGAGCTGCAGATACGGGCAGAGGGCAAAATCAGCCCCTCGAATCCGCACAGCAAACTCAATTTTTGTGGCAGCAAGCGATCGACAACTTACAAGAAATTCCTCGAAATTCATTTTTAGCTAGTTTAACTGCTTCAAAAAGCCAAGAATATCAAGAAAATTTAACCGCAGCTACAGAGCGATTGCGGCAGGCAAAATCGAATTTTTTAAGCGCGATCGCCCGAGAAAGCGGTCTGTCTGGAAATGCTTCGATCGGGATTTGCAGTCTGTCGAGACAGTGTATTAACTTGCGCGGCAATGTCCCGCCTGTCAGTCCGGCTAGCTTAATTAAAGTTCCGGTTGCTGTTGCTTTGATGGATAAAGTTGAAACAGAAAAAATCAGTTTGAACGAAAAAGTTTTTGTCGAGCGCGGCAATTTCACCGAAGACTCTTCAACGCAGATTGTATCGTCAAAAAATTACCCGCTGAAGACGCTGCTCGAAGAAATGATCGATCGCAGCAGCAATACGGCTACCAATCAACTGATTGATTATTTGGGTTGGGATTACATCAATCAATCGCTAGCAAATCGGGGCTATCAAGTCACCCGCGTCAAATCCAAATTAATGGGTCAAAAAATTAGACCTGCAAATCTCGGTCCCGGTCCAAACCGCTTAACTGCCAACGAACTCACCGAAATGATGGTGCAAATTTACAACGGCGAAACACCGGGCGCTAAATTGCTAGTAGAGATTCTGAACCAGCAGTACGATCGCAATATCGGATTTGCAGGTTTGCAAGGAACTGAAGCTCAATGGCTGGGGGAAAAAACTGGGGAAAATTCCTTAGTTTTAGGTACGACTGTAGCGATGAGCGTGGACGGCGAAGCGTACATCATTACTGTAATTGACAGCCGCAGTGGTAGCGATCTACAAATGCGCAAATCTATTTCTAAAATTGCCGAGTTTCTTAGTAAAAATCCTAGTTTTTAACCAAAGTAAAATGCCCGATTTACTGTGAACATCGATCGACTCTCAACTATGAGGGCGGGCACGGGGGCACCGCCCCTACCAATCGATCGATCGCGAGCGAGCTCCCCACGCTCGCACTACAACTATCAACTATCAACTATCAACTATCAACTCTCAAATATCAATCGCATTTTACCGGAGTTTGCCAATTGCTGTAAGGTATAACATTGCGCGATCGAGCCACTAATCTAATCGTACCGTCAGCATCTCGTTCCCATCCTTGAGCCTCGATTAATTCTGTTGGTAAATTATCCTCCGAATTTGCCGCAGAATTGCTGACAATTTCTCGCGGAGTTGGCGGCAAGCCACCGCGGCCGACATTGACAAAACTGCTGCGATTTCCCCGACTGCAAGGGTTTTGAATGATGGCGGTAACTCCGGGCTGGGGAATGGCAATTAAACCGGAACTCGGATCGATATTGGGAGTGTTGATTGCGACGGTGCCGCTGAGATTGGGGTTGGTGAGAGAGATTGCGGTAATCTCGCTGCTGGACAAATCTTGCGGGTCAAATTCTGTTAAATTGTCCGTGCCAAGTTGAGCTGCTAAATCTTGCCTGGTTGGTGTTTGAAATCCTAAAACAGCTTGGGCGTTTATCTCGATTCTACCGCCAGTCCCTTCAAAAGAATTAGCGGAAATGTCGCTATTTCTCACCCCGGCAAGGGTATCGGTGTTGATGTTAATATTACCCCCACTTCCCGGTGCCTGGGCCGTGCCGGCGCTTGTGGAAATGCGACTGTTGCCCCGCATCTGGATATTGCTTGCGTTGATGCGGATGTTGCCACCTTCGCCCGCAAACGTTTCCGCCGTCAGAACGCCCCTGTCGAGCAAGCGAATTTCGCGCGATCGAATTTCCAAATTTCCCGCATTACCGCCTCCGGAGCGCGCGTCAACCGCTGCTTCTGCGCCGTTACGAACCGTGAGGCGATCGGTAAAAATGTTGACGCCCCCGGCATTTCCCGAACCGCGAGTGCGGGCAAACAAGCCGCTGGTAAAAGGATTATTGGTTTCAGAGTCGATCAAACTGGAAACGCCGCTCAATTCCACACTTTCACTAGCCTTGACAGTAACATCTCCGCCGCTGCCAATACCGCGAGTTCCTGCCGATATTTGCGCGCCGTCGAGCACCCGCAACTGTCTGGTTTCCACAGTCACATTGCCGCCGTTTCCTGTTGCAGTTTCGCCGTCAACTTGAGTAACTATGCTGCTAGAAAAACCATTAGATGAACTTCCTCTTAGCTCAGCCAAATCCCTTGCAGTTACTGTTACAGTTCCTCCCTGACCTGCACTCAATGTAGAAGATGATATCTGTGCGCCATCTCGAACTATTAATTGTCGGGTGGCAAGAGTTAAATTTCCACCCTCTCCCGTTGCTTTAGGTTCTACTTGTGTCAATATTGCAGTTCCCTGTTCGTTGCCACCACTAATTACTATTGACTCGGAAGCATTTACCTGCAAATCTCCAGCTTTCCCCGCGCCAGATGTAATTGTTGATACCTGTGCCCCATCAGAAACCAGCAACCTACCTGTATTTATTGTCAAATTTCCTGCTGCGCCGGCACTTTGCGTCTGAGCAAACAAGCCGCTAGGTATCCCATCGGGAGTTGTACCGACGGCTTCTATCAATTCAGATACATCAACTCTCACATTACGCGCTCTGCCGTTACCGAATGTAGAAGTAGTTGCCTGTCCGCCATCCCGCAGCAGCAAGCTGCGCGCCGAAATTTGCAAATTCCCGCCGTCACCCTCGCCGATAGTTTCCAGCAAAAAACCGCTGGGTTGACCCTCGGGACTGCCGGTGATTTCGATAGCTTCCGCAGCGGTGACACTGAGATTCCCTCCCGGTTCCGCTTCTCTCGTCAAGCTTAAAACTGTCGCACCTTCCGTCAGTCTGATGTTCCCGCCCGCAAGCTGAATGTCGCCACCCCACGTCCCGCTAGCGTCAACGGTTGCTTTTTGGGACATTTCGATATTGCCGAAGGAGGAAGCAGCGAGAGGCACAATATCTGAAGTGAGAAGAGATTCGCTGTTAGCAGTTCTCACTTCTCCATTGCGTACTGCTAACAGCGAAATCCGTCCCGCCGGTGCTGTCAAATTGCCGCCTTGAAGCTGGATATCGCCCCCAGCTAACACCAAACTCCTGCCAGTTTCTACGGCAAGTCCTACAGTCTCATCGCCCCGGACAATTGCGCCTGTTTCTTCATCTGGTATCAAATTTTGACCTGGCCCTCGGACGATAATTGGGTTAGCTGTTCCCAATTGCAAACCTATTGGCACGCTGATGGTTAATAGAGGAGTTGTTTGGGGATTTTTTGCGCTGAATTGCGTGCCGTCAGCAAATATCAAACTGTCAGCAGTGCTTGCCAAAAAAGAACCGCCGAGCATGAGTCGAGCATTTTCACCAAAAATAATACCGTTAGGATTTAGCAGAAATAAATTAGCTGTGCCGTTAGCTTTGAGAATGCCGTCAATGTTAGAAATTGAGCTGCCAGTGACGCGAGTAATAATATTTTGGACTTCTATAGAGTTGTTGAAAAAAGCAGTACCCCCTGTAGGGACGGAGAATTCTCGAAAACTGTGAAATAAGTTATTGCTGGCGCTTGTACCGCCGTTGATAATATCGGTATTGCCGTCGATTGTAACTGTAGAATTGTTTGGGAGGGTTGTATCGGGGACGATTTGAGCGAATGTTGGGGGAGCGGTTAGATAGGAGAATGCGAGAGTTGCGATCAGTTGGCAGAGGAAGGGCGATTTGTTCATCGCAGGTTCATATATGAAAAACTAAAATATTTTATCATTCTTTTAGCCAGAACGCCAGATATTTCGATCGTTCGATCTATTGGGGGCCGATCGTCCGACATCCCGATAACCCGATCGTCCGACAGTCCGACAGGGGTTGAAAACCCCTGTCTCATAGCGAAAGTCCTCTAAAAGAGGACTGTAGATTAGTAGTATTTTAGCTATTATTAATTGACCAAAAAACAGCCATCTCAAACACATCTTACAGTCCTCTTGAGAGGACTTTCGCTATGAGGCAGGGAATTAATTCCCTGCCGGATTATGGGGTTGTCGAACAATCCTTCGATCGCGCCAGCTAAAAATTGTTCGATCGCC